>JAFPDB010000011.1 GCA_017390085.1 Bacteroidales bacterium
ATTTCGTATTTGCTCATACGGTCGTCGCTCTCGAAGCCTCGGCCTGTGATCATTTGTCCTTTGGTGTTGATTTTGACGAATTTCTCGGAGTAAATGCGTCTCTCGGCCGTGTTCCAGAACATTTGTTCGGTGTTGAGAACGTCGCCTTTTTCTGTCAGGGCGACAACGTCGTTATTGAGTTCCCAGAGGTTTTTTTTCTTGTAGTAGCGCGCCTTGTTGCAGCGGACTTGGCTCTTGATGACCTTTCCGTCGCTGTCGTACATTCTGAAGTCGAGCCCTCCCGGGAAGTCGGTATATGGCTCTTCGGCGTTGTCGAATTGCTGGAGCTCTGGTGTTATGAACTCGTACTTGTAGAGTCCGGTGTCGGTCACGAAGGTGTGGAGGTCGTAGGCGGCGAGGCTTGCCCTCTCCATCTCCGTCTCTATGGCTTTGAGGTCTTTCTGCTCGTTTTTGAGGCAGGAGGAGAGAAAAAGAGTGGCAAGCAGCGCGAGTGCGCCGCTTGCCACTGTGTTGGGACTCAGTCTCTTCACGATGAAGAAATCTGTTTTCTTGCCGGCAAAGAATTACTTCTTGGCGCGGACGGTGGTGTTCTCGTTGATGAAGCCGCCTACGTGGAAAGAGGAACCGTCTTTGATGCCCTCGAAGAAGAGGTCTTCCTTGCTGGGGAAGTATTGAGAGTATTGGCGGATGAGGTCGGTGGCCTCTTTCTGGATGGCCTCGGAGGCGTCGATGCTCTTAGCTTTGACGAGCTTGTCGACGGCAGCCCAGTAGCCTGCTTTCTTCTCGTAGTCTTTCTCGCCGATGTTGCGAGCGCCTGTGGCGTAGAGTTTGGCGAGGAGGATGTAGGGGGCGCCCCAGTCGGCGCGGTTTTGCGCGGCGTTGAGCGCGGCGCTCTTAGCGGCGCTGAGGTTATTGTTGGAGAATAGGACGAAAGCCATCTCGTAGTAGTACTTGCCTTTGAGGTTGGCGTCCTCTTCGAGCTTTATGGCCTCCTCGTAGTAGGAGAGGCATTTCTCGATGTCGTTCTGTTTCAGGTACATCTTGGCGAGGCCTCGAGCGGAGGATGCCTCAGGCGCGATTTTGTGGAGTTCTTCGGAGGTGGCGTAGAAGAGGTCGCTGTCGGTGCAGTCGCCGTTGCCGAGGAGTTTGTTGATTCTCTTGAGCCAAGCCTCGTTGGCCTTGTTGGTGGCGAGCTGGGGAGCGAAGATTTTCTCGAGTGTTGCGCAGTCGGCGGCGCCGCTGTGCGCGAAGGTCTGCTCGATGTTGTCTTTGGAGGTGGCTACTGCCTCTTTGATTTTGTCGCCTCCGGCGGTCTCGACTTGCGGCATGATGTCGCAGCACTTGACGTAGGCGTTGACTACGTTCTCGGCGGTGGTCTCGTCGTTGGAGTATTGCGACGCTACTTGCGACATGTAGGTCTGTAGGAAGGCGGGCTGGATGGTGGCGGGTGAGCCTGCGAGAGCTGTCTCGAGGAGGGCGATGACCTCGGCTCGTGTCTCTTTGCTATCGTTGCCAAAGGCTACGATGTCGAGGGCTTTCATGCCCATGAGGTATGAGGTTGGGTATTTCTTGTTGTTGCCAAAGTATTTGGCCCTCTGGTCGTAGATGCTGAGGATGAAGTTGTAGTAGGTGTCTTTGTTGGCTTTGTCGGTCTTGATGAGGGCTTTCATGATTTTGAGTCCGTCGGTGTAAAGACCTGTGCCTTTGGCGAGTGGGCACTGCGCGAAGACGACTTTCCAAGGCTCGTAGGCGTCCTTGAAGTTTTTCATTTTGACCTGGTCACCGTATTGGACGAGGTTCATCACACAGGTGACGCTGTCTTCTCCGTGACCATACTTGGAGCCGTCTTCCACGCCTTTTTGGGCGAAGGTAGCGGCTGGCACGGCCAGGAGGGCTGTTACAGCCAGGGTCCTAAAGATATTCATTACTTAGTTGTTGTTATTTGGTTTCCGTATGATACTAACTTTTGCCTGTGATAGCGCGCTAAAGATATCTTGAAATACAGGGCTTTATGGCTTTGCAGAGTTTTAACGCCTTGCGCTAAATTTCTCTAACTGCGCATTTGCAAAAAGCTTGCCAAAAATGTGCAATTGTGCGTTAGGAGGTCGGCTTGGGGAGCCTGACGTGTTGAGCCATAATAGATTAGGTTCGGACTATTGTTTCGATATTGTCGTTGGCCAGAAGAGCCAAACCTTGTAGAACAATATTTGGTCGCGCAAATATGCCCTTTTTAGCTGTCAAATCAAAATTTTTGTAGTCGCCTCCGGTGATGACTATTACTGAATTAGGGTCTATTTCCCTGGCTTTGGCAATGAAAGAGTTGGTCTCCGCCCAGACGCCGTTCATGACCCCCGCGGCAATGGCTTTGCGGGTGTCGGTGCCGACGTGCAGCCCGTCCCAGTCGGCGGTGTTGCATAGGGGGAGTTTTGCGGTGAAGGCGTGCAGGGCTCGGAACCTCATTCCGATGCCCGGGGATATGGCTCCGCCGCGGAGGTGCCGGTCGGCGGAGAGGAAGTCGTAGGTGATGGCGGTGCCGGCGTCGATGATGAGTACCGACTGGCCCGGCCATGTGCCGAGCGCCCCGACGGCCCCGGCAATGCGGTCGGGTCCGAGCGTGCGGGGGGTGGTGTAGTCGATGGCGAAGGGGAGGTTCATGTCGACGGAGAGGATGGCCGTGGGCAGCCCCGCGTCGCGGAGTCGCGAAGCCGTTTTCTCGGTCTCTTCGGTCACGCTGCACAAGAGGCATCCTGCCGCGCCGTGTTGTTTGGCGAGCTTGAGGGCTTCGGCCACAGTTTGCTCGTGGTCGGCAAGCAGGACCTCGGACGTCAGGCGGCCTCGGGAGGCCAGGGCGAGTTTGGATTTTGTGTTGCCGGCGTCGATGACGAGAATTGTGTCTTTCATGCAGGCTCAGAGTGTGGAGTTGGGGATGGGCAGCGGGACCCTGTCGAGTCGTTTGGGGATTTCGATGGCGTTGGGGAGGCATCGGGCGCGCTCGGTGGTGACGGCCCAGACGTCGCTCGCCTCGTTGCGGCTCATGACGCGGATTTCGTATTTGTCCCTCATGTCTTCGAAGGCGCGGATGGCGAGTGAGGGGGTGTTGTTCTCTTGGCTTATGTGGGAGAGGAAGAGCGTGTGGAGGTGCGGGGGATTGAGCCTCCTGACGATCTCGGCTGACTGGATGTTGGAGAGGTGTCCGTAGCCGGAGATGATGCGTTGCTTGAGGTGTTCGGGGTACCTTCCGGTGTCGAGTTTCTCCCTGTCGTAGTTGGACTCGAGGAAGGCGAGGTGGCACATTTTGAGGTTATCTTCAAGGCCTTGGCAGCAGTCGCCGATGTCGGTAAAGACGCCTATGTTGACGCCTGCCACCTCGATACGGAAGCTGCACGGGTCCTCGACGTCGTGTGGCTTGTGGAAGCTGTGGATTGTGAAGGGTCCGATGGTCTCTGGCGTTCCGATTTCGAAGAAGTGGAGTGAGTTTTGGTCGGGCCGGTATTTGGATTTCATGGCGTCGTAGGTGCGGCGCGTCACGTAGGCCACGGCGCCGGTGTGTCGGCAGAGCGCGGGCACGCCGTAGACGTGGTCGGAGTGCTCGTGGGAGATGAATACCGCTTTAATTTTTCGCAAGTCGATATGGCGCGTCAGCGCCCGACTTTTTAATCTTCTGAAACTGATTCCCATGTCGACGGCTATGGCCGTGTCTTCATATTCGACATAGTATATGTTGCCGTTGCTTCCCGAAGCGAGGGAGCAGACTTTCACTTCTTCCACTTTGACGTATGCAGGGTTCAAGCGTGGCGCGTGGCCGGACGCTGTGTAAAAACTTCGCAAGTTACGAACTTTGCGTGAGAATGGCAATTATGGGTATCTTTGCGGCAGGAGTAAGCAAGAAAGACGAACAACGATGATAAGGTCAGTTTTTTTCGATATGGACGGCGTGCTGTATGACAGCATGCCCAATCATGAATTCTCGTGGTGCAAGTCATTTGAGGCGGAGGGCATGGCTTTTCGTCCGGAGGAGGCGTATGCCAACGAGGGACGTACGGCGCGCGGCACGATAAATCTGGTGTTCAACCGCGAGTTGGGCCGCGACGCGTCGGAAGAGGAAGTGGAGCGCATCTACGCCTACAAGACCCGGCTCATGCGTGAGCGTCCTCAGCCGGCCATATTGCCGCGGATGCAGGAGCTATTGCGGTCGTTGCCCGAGTTGGGCGTGAAGGTGTACGTCGTGACGGGTTCGCGGCAGCCGTCGCTCGTGGGGAAGCTGCACGACGCCTTCGGCATAGAGAAGGAGACGCTGGTCTGCGGTGCGGACGTGAAGCGCGGGAAGCCCGATCCCGAGCCATACCTGATGGCGTTGGAACGTTGCGGGTTCGCTAAAGGCGAGTGCCTGGTTGTGGAGAACGCGCCTCTTGGCGTGGCGTCGGGCAAGGCGGCGGGTCTGACGGTGTGGGCTGTCAACACGGGGAAGTTGCCCGACTCGGCCCTCACGGGTGCGGGTGCGGACCGGTTGTTCCATTCCACGACCGAGTTGGCTGAGGAGCTGACGCGGGTCGTGAGGGGGGAGTAGGGGGGGGAGGCCTCCCAGTTCTCGGCGGGACGGGGCGACTCTCGCCGCTACCGTCGCACCATTTGTTATTCACCCTTTCATAAAGGTGAAATTGCAAGCCTTGCACCTTTGGAGCTCGCGACGAATGGATTCGAGAGAGTAATTCTGTGGCCTGCCATAAATGTCGAGCCTTCGTCCCATGATAACTGTCCAGCCATTGTCGAGCCCAACTTTGCGGTCGTGGTCGGCATCGAAGAAATACTCGAATTCGATATTGTAATTTAGAAGGTCTTCTTTGATTTCGTGAAAATGATCTATCATGTCAGGGATGTGCTCGTTGTCGTTTAGGGTGTGCAACACTATTTTGAGATTCTCTTACTCGTTGGCTTCACGAATTGTCTGTATGAATTCGAGCAGGTTGACGACCTGATGAGGATTACGGATAAAAGGGGCAACGATTTTCACATTGTGGACGCCCTTGATGTAGTCGCCAAAAATCGTCTTGTACGTCACGCCTCTCTGGTTTTCCCTAATCTCGATATTAGTCCCCACGAGCTCGGCGGGCTTATGCTTTACTGGCGCGGAGTGTTCTTTGGAAGGGTTCTCGAGGGCGGGGGCTTCGGCAGTTGGTTCTGTCGAAGACTTGAAGTTGTTTTCAACCTCTTCGGGAGTTGAGACTTTGCAATTCTGGCCAGTGGTCAGGTTCTCGTATTCAAATCTTTTGTTCATGTCGGCAACGGTATGGTCGTCGACGGCAGTGAAGAAGCCTCCGGCGCCGTTGTCGAAGAGCTTGATGTCGCGGTGGGGGAGAAGCGACGGTTTGCAATACTTTGTCTCCGTGGGCAACATTGTGGTCCTCTGAAGAAAAAGACACTGGTTGGTATGAAGTCCGCTATCCAGAGAAAGAAAAGCTGGAAGACGAGACATTCGCTTCTTTCATGCCGGCCCGCGATTTCAGCATCGAAATAACAGACTCTTAGTTTCTCACGGCACCCCGCAAGAGAGCTTTGACGTGTTCGAGCCGCGCGGCTATGGCAATATTCATTTCCACGATTACGGCAACACGTGGTTCCTTGATGTCGCGTCAGAATTGATGCATATCATAAGCATCCACCTCTGCAACTTAGATTTCCTTCATAAGTTCGGGCATTACGAGTTCGACGAGATTGCGGAAGAGAATCGGGATAAGACTGACCCATCTGACCTGCCTTGTCTGTTCGCGTTAGAAATTGACAGCGTGCTGAACACCAGCCTATGCCCGCTCTCGGAGATTGAAAAGGAAGGCAAAGTGAAAGTGTGCCGGACAATCAAGTGACCGTCACTTCCCTGTAATGGTCTCGGCCATAGGGTTCAGCAAATGCTCTTCATAATTCCGTCGGGCGATTGCCTTATTGTCGTTAGCGTAGCAATACTCGCACCCATGTGTGCAAGTGTTGTATTGCCCGATATCCTTGCTCGCCATGCACCCGCAGAACGCTCTTTGGCCAGGGTCCTCTTTTGGGGTTTTCTTAACTATTGCGTGTCTGTTTTCGTCAAGCTTTATCGCACCTTTTGGCATGTCGAAAAAGCCCTTTTGCTGTACTTCCACGCCCAAGAATCGCATAAGCTTATCGTCTTTCCATGCCCGCCTTACAATGAGGGTTTTGTCAACACAATGGTTATGCCGCACGCCCTCGACCTCAAGATTGATTCTCTCCCCGCAAGTCGCAAGCTCTAATTTCCAACCCTTTTTCTTGTTCAACTCGCTCAAAGCCTTGGCGAAATCGCGCATCTCCTCTTCCTGCCAATCATGGTATCTGATGGCGCTTCTCTCAAGATTCGCCTTGACCTTCTTGTAGCTCGTGATGTCCGCAAAACTGAACACCAGTTTTTCGGTGTAGTCATGTATCTGATCGCCAATGTTCTCCACCCTGTTCAGAAGGTCTTGAATGCCAATCTTGTCAGTGAGAATCAGAGGGTCGAATCTCCATATGACGCCACTCTTGCCGAGCCGACGCGAAAGAGCCTTGAACGTCTCGATGCGTTCGGATAGTGGGGGGACGTTAGGCTCCAGGTTGTCTTGCTCATAGTCGTTTAGAGAGAACTGCACGTAGCAGCGGATTTTCTTTTCATCAAGCTCGTCAAGATGGTCGAGCAGCGGCTTCGGATTCTTTGACCAGAAGGCAATGAAACGGGTGTTCTTGTAGCTTACGTGGCTCTTTGCGCCATTGAAAGGGTTTGTCCATGCCGAGTAGCCTTTCTCTAACAGCCTATGGAAAAACCAGTCTGCGTAGAACGCCGGGATGTCAGTGCTCCGGCTCGCTGAGATAATCTCTGGGGCTATCGCATCGACTTCTCTGCCATCCTCAATTTTTATCCTCTCTTTTTTCCACGCCATGATTAATGATGATGTTTTTTTGGGGGGGTGTTTGTTTGTTGGGAGAGTCACCCAATATATCAAGCAAAGAAGGAATGGTAGTCTGAATTACCGAGGTTTAAGATAAACAAATTCTGTTTTGCTCGCGTCAGGGCAGTGTAAATTAGCGCATGTGTGTTTTCTCGTTCTTGAATACTACTGCCCTCATTGTAATCTCCAAAAGGGAAATTTTGAAGCGCAGCCCTGCATTTTATTACATGCATTTCTCCATATGCCGTAATATATGCATTTAACTCATCTTCGGTCTGCAAAACCTTTCGCCCATGTTCTGTAAAGTCCCATGGCCTTGATTTCATGTGCGGTTGAAGTAGGTTGTAGCGTTGAATAGTGTGTTCATGATAAGTGGTTTCATGGTTTTTGTGTTTTTCTCTCGCTTGTTGTAGTAACACATTTTTCGTTTCCATCCCATCCCCCCCCGCACACCATCCCTGCTCACCATACAATATCACACACCACGCCGCCTTTTATGTTCGAAATATATCCCCACAACCCCGCTCAATCCGTTACGGGGCGTATCGGCTGGGCCGCGTAGCGGAACCATTGGTCATAGTTGCCGTGGGTGTAGCCCATGAAGAGGAACAGATCCTTGGCTTGGGTGTCGTTCTCAGGATGCAGGTCCGACGACCAGTAACACCCCTTGGCGGCGTCGCCCACTTGCTCCCAATGGTAGACCAGCGAGCCGTCGGTCTCGAGGTACCCCGCAAGCGGGATGAAGAGGGTGTTGCCATTAGGTCCCGTGAAGAGATAGCCCCATGCGCCGTTCTGCTCCACCATCTTGGGCGAGCATTGGGTCACGAGTTCTAGGCACTCCTCGTAGGTCGGCAGTCGCCATTTGCCCCCGAGAGCCACGTGGGCGGCGTCGTCTTCGGGCTCAAGGCGCGTAAGGCCGTCCTGCTCGTTATACTTCTTGAATGTCCAGAGCGCTATGTCGTCACATAGTTTGTAGCCCTTCCAGTTACTCTCTTCGGCGGGCTTGACGCTCGTCTCGCCCCATGCGTAGAAGTTGCCCGTGCCTTCGGGGGTCGAGGCCCCGAGGTTGAACGAGGCCCAGCGCACGGAGAGGCCGAGGTCGATGGCGTCGGGCGTTGCGAGTGGCTTAACCTCATCCTCATCGCCGCAAGAAACGAACGGCATGCAGAGGGTGGTGGCCAATAGTGACGCGGTTATAAAGTTTCTCATTTCCATTGTCTATTCGCGATTGATGTTAAGGCGAACGCCTGCGGTGACGGCGCACCCGATTTTGTCTGAGTAGATGAACTCCTGCCTCTTCTGGGCGAGTATGTTGTCGGCCGAGACGAAGATGGAAATGGCCTCGACGGGGCGGTAGTCCACTTTCGCGTTGAGAGTCAGGCGGTTAGAGAGCCGCTCCGTCCCGTAGGCCGTGGTATATGTCCGCCGCCCGACGAAGTTGGCGTAGGCGGCCACGTCAATCTGTTTCGTGGGCTTGACCACCACTCCAGCCATGCCGTAGAAGGCCGGGGTGGATTTGTGGACGTGCCCGTCCCGCCGTTCGGGTTCGCCGCTCTCGCTTCGGCTGAATGTGTATTCGCGGTCGGAGAGTTTGTAGTCGATTCCGTATTTGAGGGCGTAGTACAGGGCGAGAGAGTTTTGGTATGTTATGCGCCTCGGGCCGTAGACTCCCTCTTTGTCATA
The DNA here is from genome assembly GCA_017390085.1 of Bacteroidales bacterium. Classification (GTDB taxonomy): domain Bacteria; phylum Bacteroidota; class Bacteroidia; order Bacteroidales; family Marinilabiliaceae; genus W3P20-009. The sequence continues at coordinate 8,616 of JAFPDB010000011.1, forward strand.
AATGTAGCTGCCCTTGGTGAAGTACGCTTCGCGCAGGGCGTCGAGTAGTGTCTCGCGCTGCTCGGGAGTCATGTTGCCCACAATGGCCTCGTAGTCGCCCGAATGGCTGAGGGTCACCAGGTTGGGCAGCAGGTTGGCGCCAATTAGCGATGCGTCTGTGCTTACGACCGTCTGCCCGTCGGCGGAGCGGCCTTCCATGCAGTATATGATGTCGGAGAATCCCGCGACCATGTTGTTTATTATCCCGTCCTCGCCATAGAATTGCTGGTGAAGGGCTTCGGCTTGGTTGTAGAGGTAATAGTCGTCGATGACGGTGCGTTGGAAATTGGCATTTAGTTTGGCTATGACCTTTGGCGAGATTACCCAGTCGACGTTTACGCTAATGCCGAATTGGCGGACTTTGTAGGGCAGGTTGCCGTAGCTGCTGTTGCTGCTCGTCTTGATGTCGGCCATGAAGGTGCTTTGCGCCTTGCGGATGTCGATGCGCTCGCCGCCAGCAGACTCAATGATCTTGTTCGTCGAGTCGTAGAAGTCGCCGTAGCTTGTCGCCGCCTTGGCGTCGAAAGTCATCATGGCTCCGTAGTCGCTGCTGGCCGAGAAGAAGGCTTCGGCGTCGACAAGGAGGTTTTGCGAAGGCTGGAATCGGTAGCCAAACTCCGCGTTGTGGACGCTCACGAGGTCGGCATCCTTGTTCCCGTAAAACTCTATGACCGACGGGTAGTCCATCCCGGTGCGTTTCCAGCTGTAATTGCTGTTGGCGTTCAGCATATTGGCGGAGCGGACGGCGCGCCCGTAGTTGAGGCGGAAGAAGTGGCCGTCCGATGCCTTGAACCCTACGACGCCTTGGCTCGAGACATTCCATTTGTCGGGCACTTTCGTCTTGTCGGCCCTCACGGCGGCAATGAATCGCCACTTGCCAACTCTGTAGTCGAGCCTTAGCGACGGGGCTATGGCGTTAAGGGTGGCGTCGTCGTTGAAGAAGCCGGGCATCTCGACGGCCTCGCCCGCGCCGTAGTCAAAGGCCGATTTGCGGTCTTGCCCATTGGCGTACTGGAAGTGCAGACCGGGGCGGATGTTGAGACCCCCGACGTAAATGTCGTACTCCGCCGATGCGAAGATTTGCCGGAAGTCGGCCTGCAAGCCGGGGCGGCCTGTGGCGTAGTCTTCCGGCCCGGCGTAGAAGTTGGCAAGCACGTGGAGGCCGCCCACCCTCGCGTCGGCATTGACGTAGCCCTTCTTGAACTCGCGAAACGCCAGAGAGTATGGCGATTCCATCACGGTGGTCTGCATGGCAAGACTCTGTGAGTATCCGCCAGAGAGCCTGATGTCCACGTCCTCCGAGGGGCTGAAGTCCACATACCCGTTCACCGCCCATGAGCGGCGGGCGAGTTCGGGGTCGTCAAAACACTTGTTTGCGTCGCGATACTCGAGGGGCGTCGCCGGGAAGATCTGTGTCGTGCCGTCGAAAAGGGTCGAGGGCGAGAGTACGGCCAGGCGGCCGAAGTCCCCCACGGCGAGGCTTTCGCCCGTCCCCACGGGTATGAGTTTGCCGTTGGCAATGAGCGCGTCAATCTCGCCTTGGCTCATGGATCTGCCGAGCAAGCTTTCGTCGGCGACGAGCCATGAGGTTTGGGTGTTGACCACCGGTATTTCGCCATCCTCCCTCTTGCGCAAGTCGTAGTTTGCGGTCAGGGCCACGGCGAGGTTTTCCGTAAGTCTCTTGCGCAGCCGCGCCTCGCCAATGAAGGTGCGCGTGCCGCCCATCGCCGTCGCCTGCACCGCGCCCGAGGTGTCCGACGGCCTGCGAGTTATGATGTTTATGACGCCAGTCACCGCGTTAACGCCGTATAGTGCCGACGAGGCGCCGCGCACCACTTCGATGCGGTCCACGTCGACGATTGAGATGGGCAGGTTCTCCATCGTCATTGTGCCGACGGAGTAGCTGTGGACCACGCGCCCGTCAATCATGAGCAGGACGTTCGAGTTCTCCGTGTACAGCAGGAGGTTGCCGTCGGGGATGTTCGCCAGGCCGCGGAGTTGGATGTCGAAAACGCCGTTAACCTTTTGCGTCACTATGGCGCCAGGAATCAGGCGGAAGGCGTCCTCAATGCTTTTGCATCCGTAGGTCTCCATCTCTTCGCGGGTGACGACGGTGGTCGAGAGTGGCGATTCAAATGCGCTCTCGACGTTCTTCGACGCCGAGGCCACGCTCTTGTTCATGATTATGGCGTAGAGGTCGTCTATGCTGCTGACTTCCAGTAGCTCTACTGCGCGCAAGAGGTCAGAGAAGGGCAGGTCGCCGAGCTGCTCGATCGTCATCCCCATGATCATCTCTTTCGTGAGTTGCCTCTCTTGCTGCTCATCTTGTGCCTCTACGGTGAGGGTGGCTATGGCCGCCATGGCCGCTGTGACAAATCTTTTCATTTGGATTCTTATGGCCGTTAGTCTGTTATAGAGCCTTGCCGCTCGTAATTAGCACACGCGAGACGCTTAGCCCGTGGCTCTTTATGTTGGCCTCACTTATTGTGTAGGTGAATTTCCCCTTGTTGAGTTCGAAGGCTATGCACGCCCCTTTGGCGCATTGACCCTCTGTCGCGCTCACTATCAGTACTTTGTTGGCGGCCTGTTCGCTCACGAGGGTCTCGATTTGTGCCGATTTGGCACCTCCCAGGAATACGATGTCGGCACCCTGTATCCCCTGTGCCGATGCCATTTCCGCAATTTCTACGGGGCGGCCGCCCACTTGCTTGTTTTTCGAGATCGCCTTCAGGTCTTTCGCCACGGCCTTGTCGCCGACGACCACCATCGTCAGCGGCTTGTCGGCGTCAGATGCCGACCATGAGGTGTTTTTTGCAAAGTTGAATAAGTAAAGGGCTTGCAGTCTCGATGTCTGCTGGGCATTGCTGGTGGCGCAGCCTAACGCCCAAAGAATTGCAATTATCAGTAACCTTGATAACGCAATTTCGGAGTGTGTCTTCATAGAAAGGCTTTTCATAGAGTGGCGTCCTTAATCCGCCATCACCGCAAATTTACACAATTATATCACCCTCAAGCATTTTATTGTCACTTTGTTGTCCTATGTTGAGTGCCGAATCATAATCACTCATGCGAAGATTAGACCAAATATTGTAAGAAACGACCTCTCCATGACTAACGACCTACGTACACAAAACCCCACTGGCGTTCTACCGCGCAATTCGGCCGAACGCCCTCTCCTACTCTTTTTCTACTATACAATACTTACTGCGAATCCGCTACTTCAACACCTTCAACAGCGTCATTATCAATTGCTCGCCCCTCAAATCCTTCGCCAAAATCGTCCCGTCCTGACCAATCAGCAAACACGATGGTATCGAGTGAATCCCATACAGTTGGGCGGGCTCGCATCGCCAACCCTTCAAGTCCGACAGCTGGATCCATTCCAGGCCCAACGACTGCACTGCTCCCTGCCATGAGCTTTTGTTGCTGTCCAACGATACGCCCACAATTTCAAGACCTTTAGCCTTAAACGCGTCATACGCTTTGCGCACCGTCGGCATCTCCATGCGGCACGGACCGCACCACGATGCCCAGAAGTCCAGCAGCGTCACTTTATTCGACTTCACTATGTCAGAGAGACGCACCATCTTGCCGTCTTTGTCGGCGCACTCAAAGTCCGTAAACTTTCGTCCGACATCCGTCCTATGAGCCATCTCCTCTTGCTCTATTCGAGCCATAGTGCGCTTGTAACCAGGTAGTTGAGGATTGTTTTTGGCCAGCATCGACGATAGCTTTTCTATGTCCGCGCCATTAAGCCGCGGGCTGTACATCTCAAAAATGACGTCCGCCGCCAGCGTCTCCTTGTGTTCGCTCACGAAGTCCACAATGTTCCGCATCCTTAGGGTCGTTAGCGAGTCCAACGTCGACTGGTATGATTTGCGTTGCTGCGCCGAAAGCTGTTGGCTGCTCATCGCCCTCGCGTACGGATGCGTCTCGGCCACTATTTCCACGTCCCTTGTCGAGAAAAGACGCCACAGAGAGTTCGTCATGTTCCCCACGACGTCGGCCTCGCGTTCCGGGTCGGTATACATCCTGACGTTTATGACGCCGGGTTCCGCCACGACGCTTGTCCCGTAAGTCGGAATCCCGCCTTTCAGCCCCACGAGTATGAATAGTCTTCCGCCATCAATCTCTCCCGAAAAGACAAAAGTCCCCTTGCGCACCACTGCCGTGTCTACAGGGGTCAACCCTCCGCTCCCCGGCGAGGCCATAACAATCGTATCGCCATCGGCCCCACCCATGAGAGTACATTTCAAGTCGAAGCGGCCGGATGTCTGGCATATCGCCGTTCCCGCCATCGCCATTGCCGCAAACGCGGCTGCTATCCTTTTCATGCTTTGATTCTTTCTGTGCTTTATACGCAAATATAAACAAAATCAGCACCTCGAGCAAAATCTCACCACATCCCCGAGTCTCATTCTCAACCATTTACCCTCCGCCCTCAAAAATCCTGACAAAAATATCGCACCTACCCATTGCGGGAAACAAAAAATACCCTACCTTTGCATCGCAATCGGGAAGAAAAGACCGATAACCACAAAAAGTTGGTACCGTAGCACAATTGGATAATGCCTCTGGTTACGGCCCAGAAGATTGGGGGTTCGAATCCCTCCGGTATCACCTCAAGCCTTGAAGCAAAACAACTTCAAGGCTTTTTTCGTCCCCATCCAACTCGCCCAAATTTCTATCCCTACCAAGCCTCCAATCCTAAAAATCACTATATTCGCGACGCATTAAGATGCAAAGTGTGATGGGAGATTAAGCTTATCATGCAGTGCAGAGAGTGCACAAGACTTAATTTTGAGTAACACAACAATTTAACAACGCGTAATGCAAACTTTCGACATCAAAGGAACAAAGCGTGAGTGCGGTGGCAAGAAGGCCGCCAAGGAGCTCCGCCGCAACGGCCTCGTACCCTGCATCGTCTACGGCGGCGAGAACGAAATCGCCTTCTCCGTGCCTGCCGACGACTTCCGTGGCCTCATCTACACACCTAATGTCTACATCGTCAACCTCTCCGTCGACGGAGTCGAGATGAAGGCAGTCCTCAAGGACATCCAGTTCCACCCCATCTCTGAAAAAATCCTCCACGTCGACTTCCTCCAGATTTTCGACGACAAACCAGTAACCATC
>JAFPDB010000095.1 GCA_017390085.1 Bacteroidales bacterium
GTCGCTCGACGCTCAGTCGGGATGGGCGGCGTGGATTATGAGCGTGGGGATTGCCCAACACTACTCGTCGATAAGCCGCGGCGTGGTGGATAGTCGTGACGTGATATATTTTCTGGCCTTGTGCGTAGTGTCCCTTAGCGTCACATCGGCTCTCGTAAGCCGCGAGAAGCGGCGTTTTCGCCGCCCCGCGGTGTGTGTGCTGGTCGCGGTTGTCGTCTTGCCCATTGTTTCGTCAATCGCTCATTTTAGGGCGGACCTCACTTCCGAGGGGCGCTATACGCTGTCGGACGTCACTCGCAATTACGCCGATAGCCTCAAAGCGATGGCCGTCGTCAACCTCTATCTCGATGGCGAGCTTAACCCCGGTTTCCGCCGCTTGCGCCGGCAAGCTGTGGACATTTGTGAAGAGATAAACTACTTCTCGTCGAAAGGCGTAAGGCTCATAAGCACTGACCCTTCGACATTGGACGCTGAGGAGGCAGAGAGTTTGGCGCAAGAACTCGAAAGGGTGGGGCTCGCGGGAGTACCGGTCTTTGAGACGAAAGAGGATGGGCAGAAAACCCGCTCGCTCGTCTACCCCTACGCGCGTGTCCAGATGAGCGATAAGTGCGTATGGGTCAACCTCTTGGAGAACGTCCCCGGCCTTTCGGGCGAGGAGTCGCTCAACCGTTCGATTGAGGGCATAGAGTTCAAAATGACCGATGCCATAGCCCGCCTGACGCGGGCCTCTGTGCCGAAAGTGGCTTTCCTCGAGGGGCATGGCGAGCTTGATGAACTCGACGTGGCCAGTGCGACGGAGGCTCTCGCCATGCACTTCGATGTCGACCGCGGGCGCATTGGCTCCGACCCCTCGGTCCTAAACCCTTATAAGGTGCTCATTGTGGCGAAGCCGACATCACGTCTGCCAGAGAAGGACAAGTTCGCCATCGACAGCTATATCATGCGCGGTGGTCGCGTCTTGTGGCTTGTCGATGCCGTCAACATGACCCTCGACTCGCTGCGCCACAATCCCCATACGATAGGCTTGCCCGCGGATCTCAACTTGGACGACCAGCTCTTCGTCTACGGCGTCCGGTTCCGCCAGTCGGTCATTGAGGATATGAGTTGCGGAATGATTCCCATAAGCGTACCCCAACGCGACGGTCAGGCGCAAATTGTCCCTATGCCGTGGCTCTTCGGGCCTCTGATGGCGACGAATATGCTTAGCCCCGTGACTCGGAATGTAAGTTTCGTCCATGGCGATTTTGCCAGCCCCATAGATACGGTTGGTGAGGATTTGCCGCTTCGTCGGGTGCAGCTCTTGCGCTCGTCGGCCATGGCGCGGATGAGCGAGGTGCCTGTCGTAGCAAATCTCTCGACGATTCATCAGGAGCCGAGGCCTGAGGATTTCCGCCATAAGTTTCTGACCATGGCGCTTTTGGAGGAGGGGAGTTTCCGCTCGCTATATTCGCATCGGCCCGTGCCTCAGGGTGTTGACGCGAGCAAGGTCAAGAGGGTGGAGCAGAGCGTGCCGACCAAGCAGATTTTCGTTGGTGACGGCGACGTGATCCGCAACGACGTCCGGTTCCGTGCCTCGTCGAACCCGACGCTCGTGCCTCTGGGGTATGACGAAATGACTCGCCAAACTTACGGGAATAAAGACTTTATCGTCAACGCCGTCCAGTACCTTGCCGACGACGATGGGCTAATGGCTCTGCGGAACCGGACGTTCTCGCTCCGTCTTCTCGACCGGCAGAAGATATCCGAGGGGACGGCCGTCTATAAGGTCTTGACCCTTCTGCTTCCGCTCATGATTGTCGGGCTGACGGGTGGAGTCATAAGCATAGTCCGCCGCCGCCGTTTCGCAAAGAAGGCAGTCTAAGTATGTAGTAATCTCTGAAAATCAAGATATTATGAAGCAACAAATCTTTACGTCCAATGCTCCTGAAGCGATAGGCCCGTATAGCCAAGCCATCAGTACCGGCAACACGGTTTTTGTCTCTGGCCAGCTTGGCATAGACCCCGGAACGGGTAAACTTGTTGAGGGCGGGGTAGAAGCGCAAACGCGTCGGGCTCTCACCAACATCAGGAGTATTCTCGAGCAAGTGGGTCTCTCTATGAGCAGTGTCGTCAAGACGACGTGTCTTCTTGCCGATATTGGCGACTTCGCTACTTTCAATGAGATTTACGCGGAGTTCTTTAGCGTGTCTCCCGCTCCGGCGCGCTCTGCTTTCGCTGTCAAAGCGTTGCCCAAGGGTGCGCTTGTCGAGATTGAGGCGATAGCAGCGCGGGAGTAGTTTTTTGATTGTGGCGTTGTCTCTGGCGAATAAGGAGGCTTAGCCCCTGTCGGAACAAAAGGCTCATTCGTCAAAAAGAGGCGTCGGCGACAAGAATCGGCTCGCTGTCAAAAATGGAAAGGTCTGCCCAATGAGAGTTGGGCA
>JAFPDB010000096.1 GCA_017390085.1 Bacteroidales bacterium
CGAGTCGCTGTTGAAATCGAGATGGAAGACCGGGTGGACATTCCAATCCTTTTCGAGCGACTCTATCTTGAGCCCCTTGAAGAGCTCCTTGCGGCCGAGGAAATAGTTCTTGAGGGTCGAGACGAGCAGGCTCTTGCCGAATCGCCGGGGGCGGCTGAGGAAGTATATCGCCCCATCTGTGGCCAGCGAGTAGAGCATATCGGTCTTGTCGACGTATGCGTACCCCTCGCTAATTATCCTTTCGAACGACTGTATGCCAATCGGGAATTTCATGTTTTCGCCTCCTTGAGTTATTATTGACTTTCACAAATATACTCTTTTTTGCCGACGGCATTGGCGGGGCGGCAGTACGTTGGCATCCCAATTGGTGGACTTATACGTCCTCACCATAAAGAATCTTTGGCTCGTATTCGTCACCCGCTGTACAATAAAAGCGGGGAACCCTTTCCTCTGGAGGGTTCCCCGCACTGCTATTCTAATCTTGAATTGTCAGTAGGCTACTTGATGTACATGTCGGTGATAGTGAAACCGCTGTCACCCTGGATGACGAGCCAGATGTCGCCATCGGCATTGAAGGCATCAACGTATGCTTGGGTGATGGGCACCTCGTATGTGAACTCGCCCTCGTTATCCCAATCAGCAACGGTCTCGATTGAATTCCAAGAGCTGTTGTTTATCTGGCATTGACCGTGACGGTTGGAGGTGACGATGTGGAGAGTTGCACCAACCTTTACGAGAGAGGAGAGGTCGACAGGGTTGTTCTTGTAGACCACGAGACGACCACCGTCGCTCCACGTGAGTTCAACAGGAAGTTTCCAACCGCCAGCATCCGTACCCTCAGAGAGGACGATGGACTTTGGCGCAGAGTAGTCGACAACTACACTGACCTTGGAGAATATGAGATCTTGACCTTGTATGATGAGGGCAGCATCGGGGATGTCCTCGAAAGCACTGGCATTCTCGCGGAGATGGGCGAGAATCTCGGAGGTAAGGACAATCTCATGGACGTGGTCTTCGGCTGCACCACCGCCCCACCAATTGTACTCCTCAACATCGGAGGGAACTAAGATACCGAGAAGGTCGTTATTCCATTTTCCATTGTTGAGCTGAGCTTGTGCCCATACACCATCCTTGCCATTGAAGTAGAGGCGGAGGATGCTGCCAGCTGGAACACCTTCAAGGTCGGAAGCAGTGACTACAACACGACCGCCGTCACCCCATGTAATCTCGAGAGGTCCGTTCCAGACTACAGTCTCAACAACACCGGATGCGATGACATTGATGGTGTAGTTGACCTCAGTTTCGCCAGTTACGAGGGTTACGGTTTGCTCACCTGCGGCAGCTCCGATGTAGACATAGAGCGTCTCACCCGCCATGATGAACTTGGTGTCCTTACCGTTGAGGAGGACGTTTTCAAGGTTGCCGCCATTGACAACGATGCCAGAGGCAAGCGTACCGACTGTTGGGGTCTGAGCTTGGAAAGCGACAGCGTCCTTGAATGCGCAGAAAGTGAAGCCGTTGATGGTCAAAGCCTCTTTCACCTCGACTTCTTCACCGTTGTCCATAACGAGTACGGCGGCGCATTGGTCGAGGGCGTCGAGGGGGACTTGGACGTTGACTTTGCCGTCCTTGGCAGCGGCCTCAGCAACGATTTCACCGAACTTGACAGCTACGACACGGTCTGCAAGAGTAGCGTCGAGAGAGAGCTTGTCAAGCGGAGTGACTGCGTCGGGGAAGGTTACGACAGGCTTTGTGGTAACGAAGCCGGAGACGGGGATGGTGACACCATTGGCGAGGGCGAGGGTGATGTCGCCAGACTGGGCCTCTTGGGAGACGACGACTTTGAGGACATCGCCGACGAGGTTGAAGGAGGCTTCGGCTCCGGAGGTGAAGGAGATGGCCTTAACGAGGTCGAGGTCGGAGCCGCTGATGAAGACGGTGTCATTGACGGCGTAGGAAGCCTGGGCATCCTTGATTGCGGCCTTGGGGGTGAGTGGCGAGAGGGAGCCAGCGGCGATTTCGAGACCCGAGTAGAGTGTGAGGGTTACGTTGCCAGCCTGTGCCTCGGCGGGAAGAACGACTTTGAGGGCGGAGACGGCAGCGAACTTATCCTTTACGGATGGGTCGACGACACTGATGGGGTCGACACCAGGGAGGTTGACGTACTGGACGAGCTGGAGGTTCTTACCCGCGATGTTGAGCTTCTGACCGGCCTTGGCGTCGGGGTTAGTAACCTTGACTTCTGTCGGGACGACAACGTTCAGCTCGGTCTTGCTTTCGAGGAGGACCTCCGTTGTGTCGGTGCCATCTACGCTGTAATAGCCGAGGTTGAACTTTCCCGTTGAGGCGTCGAGAGGGACCTGAACCTTGAGGGTTGTGCGGCTGTCGTTATTGACAGGGACGTTCTCGCCCGTAGCGAATTGGACGAACTCGATGTGGGTGAGGTAAGTACCTGTTACGGTGACGTTTTGACCAGCGAGGACGGGGTCGGCATCGGCTTTGAAGTCATCGAAAGTGATAGGCTCGGTGAAAGCGATTTGCTTAGTCTCGAGCTCACCGCCTGAGTAGATGAGCTTGACGGTGCCAATTTCGGCCTCCTCTGGCACGAGGGCCTTGATTGTGTACTGGTCGACGACCTCGGGTTTAGAGGATACGCCGCCTGGGAACTGAACGCTCGTAATCTGGTCGAGGCCGGTGCCCTTGAACGTCATGTAGGCACCGCGCGTGACTTGGAGCGAAGCGGCAGTGAGGGACACGCCGCCCTTGAACTGATTGGTGTCGTAGTCGTCGTCATCGTCGCACGAGGTGACGAGGGCGCCGCTTGACAGGGCCAGGATGCTGGCCATCAGTATGGCAATATTTTTCTTATAAAGCTTCATGGTTGCTTACTTGAAAATGTTCTTTTGGAGAGCCTCGCAGAGGAGCCGCCCCGTTGTTAGGGCGAGGCTCACTCAGGAGGTCAGCAAAAATTCTTACTTGTAGGGTACGGCTCGGATGTTGTCGATACGGAAGATGGGCGTACACTCAGTACCCTCGACACCACCATCCCACGGCCAGAGGACGAACGTTGCGAAGTCGTTGGGCGAGGAGAGGGGCACAGAACCCTTTGTACCGTCGGCGTTATAGACAAACTCCGAGAAAGGAACGGTGACGGTAATCCACTCGTCGCCAGTGTCGAAGCTGCCCGTTGTCTCCCATGGGCGGTAGAGACCGCGGCAGAGGTCAAGTCCACCATCCTCCTTAGTAGTGTGGATGTATTTGTTGTTCTGCCAAGAGTCGTTAGCGGCAACGTCGGAGCTTGTGAAGACGAGCTGCATTGCGCCAGCCGACCAAGGGTTAGACTTCGGGATGTAGAGCTCGAACTTAAGAGCCATGTTCGCAAAGTCGGAGAAATCGATGAAGTTGCAGAATGGAGTTCCAGCCTGTCCTGGCTCAATTCCCATTGGGTTGCCATCCCAGCGACCTGCCCAGAAGGGGAGTTTGAAAGCCTCGTTCCAACTGCCATCGGTTGTGGTGCTTCCGTCGCCAAGCTGGCAATACTCGCCACAGCCGGCGATACCGCCCTCGGAGGAGTAGGTTGCCGAAATGTTCCAACCTTGGGGAGCTTTACCGTTGGAGCTTACGCCACCGCCTGCGTTGAAGTCGGCCATGATGCCACGGGCGTCGTTGAAGTTGAACTTCGTGGACTTGGAGGTGCCGTACTTAGAGGTGACGGTGATAGGTCCGCTTTGGGTACAACCATCGGGCACGACAAAGGAGACAGACGTTTGGGAGAGGCTCTTGAAGTCGGTGATTTGCGTACCGTCGGGCATGGTGATGACCATGGGGAAGTTGTCGTAGGAGAGGAGGTAATCGCCGTTGATTGTGGCGACCTCACCCGGGGCGACGTACTCGCAATCCATGGAGGCGAGGAGGGGAGCCGCAATGTCGACCGTGAAGGGGTACTCCGTCACATTGCCGTCCTCGTTGTACATATAGATCTTATCGGTGATGTTGTTGGGCAAAGACCTTGGGACAGTGACGAAGAGGGCATGGTCCGTTATGAGGGACGAGTTGAGCACGGCCTCCTGGTCGTTGAAGAAGAGCTTTGTTATGGAGCGGAGGTTGTTGCCAATGAGGACGACCCTGTTGTTGGTGAAAGCCGACGTGATGAGAGAGTCCTTGTTTGTTGGCATGCAGACGTAGATGACCTCCGGGTTGCCACCTGCCACCTCGTATTTGTCTGGCTCGTCTTCGCAAGCTACGAGAGAGAGCGTGGCGAGCGACATGAGGCTGGCGGAGCGGACAATATTCTTTATATTGAATTTCATCGCTTAGTCAGTTTATTAGTAATTGAACTGGTTGACGTCGACATCGACGGGATCCTCGGAGAGGTGAGGGTTCATGAGCAGGTCGGTGTCTGGGAATGGGAGGGTGAACATCGCCTTGGTGACGTTGGTGAGCTTGGAAGAGGAGAGTCCAGCGCTGGACATATCCCAAGTGGTGTATCCGCTTTCGAACCAAGTCTTGTAGGCGTCGGAGAGGCCGTAGTACGTTCCGCGCTCCTGATTCTTAAGATAGTTGGCAGCACGGTCGTAATCGTAGTAGGCGAGGCGTACATAGTCGTACCAGCTGTCGCCTTCGAGAGCGAGCTCAAGACGACGCTCTTTCCAGATCTTCTCCCAAGTAAGAGATGTCTCCTCCTTCCAAGTGCAAGAGCGGTTGTGCACCTTGTTGAAAGCGTCGAGGGCATCGGCGTTGGAGGTGGTACCGCCATCGACGAGGCACTGCGCCTCAGCGAGGATGAGGTAGACGTCGGCGAGACGGAGGATGTGTGTTGCGAGCGAAGTAGCCATACGCTCCATACCGTAGCCGATGCCGGCGATGTGGTCTGCATTGTCGCCAACGAGGTGCTTAACCTCTTGCGCACCCGTCGAGCTTTGGAAAGTGCCACCGCCAGTGAGCTCGCCGCGAGCGGCAAGCGTAGTCTTGTTGGTGTTGAAGTAGAAGTCGCAAATCTCGAAACCGCCAAGCGCGAAGGTTGAGGAGCGGTCGGTCCAGAAATAGTCGTAGACATCGCCAGCCATCATGCAGGTAGCCTTGCGGCGAGCATCGACATTGACGCGATCCTTGCTGAGGGGGTTCTCCTCGAATGCGGCGATGAGGTCGAGCGACGGGCCATTCCATCCGCCCCAAGTGGCACCCGTCTCATCGAAGCCCGATGGAGCGAGGTCGCTCTGGAGAGTGTTTTGGCGCGTCCAGTTGGTGCCTTCGGCAGTCCAACGCCAAGCGATGAGGCTCTCGGGGCAGGTGTTGCCAGAGAGGCGGAAGATGTCGGAATAGTTCTCCTCGAGCTCACGGCCCGAGTTCTCCTTGACATCCTTGGCGAGTTCGACGGCCTTCTTGAGGTCCTCGGTGTTGAGTTTGCCAGAGATACCAGCCTTTGTGAGGTAAACCTTGGCGAGAAGACCTTTTGCGCAATAGCGGTCGATGCGGCCTTGGGCAGCGGACTCGGGAAGCCACTCGATGGCCTTCTCGAGCGTCTTGACGATGTAGTCGTAGACGTTCTCAGGCTTAGCGCGATAGACATCGTTGTAGCTATTGTTAGAAATGAGCGACGAGTTGTCGTGAATGATGGGCACACCGCCGAACGAGCGCACGAGGAAGAAGTAGGCCAGGGCCTTAAGCGTGAGGCACTCACCCTTGGCAGCTTGAATCGCGGTCTGGGTGCAGGCGGGGCCAGCCTTCTCGTCGATGTTCTTAATCTGGGTATTGCAATAGGCGTTGACGCTCCAGAGGGAGGCGGACATATTGACGAGGTCCTCGTCGGTGGAGTTGACCGTCAGCGTGAGGTAAGGAGAGCTACCCCAATAGTAGTTACCGGCCATGACCTCGCCCACCTTGAAGAAACCGCGTTGGAAATCGTACCAAGGCGAGTTGTAGATGGGGTTTACGGCC
>JAFPDB010000097.1 GCA_017390085.1 Bacteroidales bacterium
ATTCGGTTGGCGTAGCGCCCGACGGTTGCGCCGAGGAAGAATCCGTCTTTGAGGTAGCCCGGCGCCAGGTATGCCATGGGGTCGTCGAAGCCGAGGACCACTTCGCCCGGCTTCCCGTCTTTGTCGGGGGTGACGATGCTTGTTATCGTGGCGCCGATATTGGTGATTTTGACGGTCATGCCGTTGTCGTTGGCGAGCGTGAAGTGGAAGATGTCCTTTCCGTCTACGGTGGCTATCTTGGTTTGTTCTGTTTTCATTGTGTGTCTGGGGTTTTATTGAGTTAACTGAGGCCGATGGATTGTTTTGGAGCCTCGGGAGGGCGCCCTATCCGTCCGCACTCCAAATATAACTAATTAATTTATAAGTATCGACGAATTGTGTGTAAAAGACAATAGTTGTAACGGATTCGTAAAAATGTGGGCTTCTACGCGTTCTCTTTCTCTTTGCTTGGCGTGTGGCCGAAGAAGCTCTTGAAGAGTTTGCTGAAGTATTTGACGTCGGAGTAGCCGATTTCCATGGCCGCCTCCGAGACGTTGTGCCCATTGCGGAGCAGGTCTGCGGCGATGCGGAACTTGACCTGCCTGACGACGTCGAGAGGCCCTTTGCCCGTGAGGGTCTTGACCTTGTTGAAGAAGACAGTCCTGCTCATGTTGAAGTGCTCGGCGATCTGTTCGATACTGAGGTTCTCCCGATAGTTGTCTTCGGCGAACTTTATGAGGTCGGCCACGAACTCCTCGTCTTTGGCGCGTTGCGCGTCCTTTTTCTCTTGCGGCTCGTCGGGGGCGGGAGCGAAAGTCTCGTGCTGCGGGGTGAGCAGGGAGTCGGGGCAGCAGATGAGGTCCTCGAGGTCGAGCAGCAGGCGCTTGTAGGTGTGTAGCTTGCGCCATAGGAGTATGACGCCGAAGCCGATGGCCAGACCGATGGCCAAGTATATGAGGAAGGCCCACCACGTGGCCCACCAGGGCGGCAGGATCGTGATGCCCAGGCGTTTTATGTCGTGGCTCCATCGGCCGTCGAATGTGCGGTGGCGTATCTCGAGTGTGTAGTGGCCTGTGGGGATGCTGTTGAGCTTGATGATGCCGTGGCGGTCAGAGTATTGCCATTGGTCGTCGTAGCCCACGAGCCGGAATGGGTAGTTGGCTTTGTTGGTGTCGGTGAAGTCCATCGACGCGAAGGTGACCACGAGGTCGTTTTGTGAGTGTTTAAGAACCACGTTGTCGACGTAGGCGATGTTGCCCGGCAGGATGTCGCTATGGCCGGCGTCGAGCGAGACGTCGTTGACCCACAGGGCCGTTATCATGATCTCGTCGTCCTGCCTTTTCTTCTCGATGATTGAGGGCTTGATGCGGACGTAGCCGTCGCGGCCTCCCGCTATTACGTCGCCGTTGGCCGTCCGGGCGATGGTTGCTTCGGAGAAGCTGCAAAAGCCGAGGCCGTTGTAGTTGTTGTATCGTTCGACGGCCGAATAGTCCTTGTTGAGGCGGTTGACGCCGTTCTCTGTCGTTATCCAGAAGAATCCGTCGTTATCTTCCGCGACGCCGAAGACGGAGTTGTCGCAAAGCCCGTCGGTCGTGGTGAAGTTTAGTCGCGTGGTGTCTGAGCCTTGTATGGTCAGGATTTTGAGGCCGCGCCCGATGGTTGAGAGCAGGATGTCGCCGTTCTCGCTCTCGTAGATGTGGCAGACGTCGGCGTTGTCCTCGATTCTTTTAATTGTTGGGTTTGGCGAGTTGAGGTCGGCCGCCTTGATTTTGTCGACACCGCCAAGCGACCCTATCCAGAGGTCGCCAAGGTGGTCGGTCATGACGAAGCGCGTGCGGTTGTTGGCTATGTTGCTGTTCTGGGTGTTGAACGTCTGGGCCTTGAATTTGCCGCGCGTGGCGTCGATTCTGACAAGTCCGCCGCCGTAGGTGGCGATCCAGATGTTGCCGTTGTCGTCTTCTGTTATCGAGTAGGCGAGGTTCAATTCGTTGGAGGTCAGCGAGCCGATGATGTCGGAAAGGTGGCAGAACCTGTATTTGTCGAGTTCGGGTTTGGTCAGGTCGACGGGGTCGGTGGAGAAGAAGACTCCGAACCCTTTCGTGGCGAGCCATAGGCGTCCGTCGGACGTGATTGTCATGCCGTAGGCCGTCGTGTAGAGGACGCGCCCGTCGAGCAGCCGCACGCCCACGACGTCGTCGACCTTGTTGTCGTTCTTGTCGAAGAGGTGGAAGTGTCCGCCGCGTGTGGCCGCGAGGACGTTGCCGTCCTTGTCGGTGACGGCCGAGCGGACGATGTTCTCGCCGAGGGTGCGGGCGTCGGGTGCGGGTTTGACGGAGTGGAAGGCGAGGGTGTTGCTGACCATCCTGACGAGGCCTCCGAGATATTGTCCCGTTCCGAGCCAGAGGTTGCCGGCCTTGTCCTCTGCCATGCTGAGTACGATGTTGGACGGTATGGATGTTGGGTCGCTGATGTTCGAGAGCCAAGAGTCGAATTTGTCGTTCTCCCTGTCGTAGCGCAGAAGTCCGCTGCCCGTGGTCCCGACCCAGAGGATGTTGTCGTTGTCTTCGAAGAAGAGCGGCCTCTCGAAGTCGATGACCTGCTCGAGGAAGCTCGGCGAGAGGCGGTAAAACTTGCTTTCCGATTTGGCGATGTCGATCCTGGTGACGCCTTTCTCTTGCGTCGTCACCCATGCCATTCCGTAGTGGTCGACGTAGGCGTTCGTGATGTTGTCGCGCCCTTGGCCGTGGTAGTGGATGGGCTGGACCTTGTTGTTGTCGAGGGCGAAGAGCTGCGCGTTGGCAGTGCCGATTATCGTCCCTTTGCCGTAGGCGTGTTTGAGAATCGTGATGTCGTCGCTGCCGAGGGTGTTCTCGTAGATGCGCGAGAATGAGAGCGACGTCTTGTCCCACGCCATGAGGCCTCGTCCCCACGTGCCGAAGAGGATGTAGCGGCGGTTTTCGCACACGGCGCCGCTCGTGACCATAGGGTCGGTGACGAGTTTCGGGGTGAAGTCCCAGGCTTCGATTTGGTTCTTCTTGATGAGGTATATGCCCGCGGCGGTCGGAATCCAGAGGTTGCCGTCGGAGTCGTTGTACAGGGCCCGGATGTCGTTGAGCTGCACCACCTTTAGTGAGTATTGGCCAAGGAGGTCGTCGAATCGGAAGACGAGGAGCGAGGAGTTTTGGGTGGCCACGAGGACAATCGTGTCGTTGTAGACGAGAAACGAGCGGACTTTGTCGGTCGCGTCTTTCGGGTAGACGGAGAACGACTCGCGCACTTGGTCGAAGAGGCATATGTGGCCGTCGTAGCTCTGGAGCCACAGGTGGTGGTTGGAGTCGGGTGTTATGTTGGTGATCCGCCTTGACGATAGGAATCTCATGGCGTCGGCCCCGCGGTTGATGTAGGAGCGGAAGATTCGGCCGTCGAAACGTATGATGCCCTCTTGCGTGCCGAGCCACAGGAATCCGTCGGGGTCGCACGCGAGGCTGTATACGGCGCTCTGGTTGAGACCCTGGGCTTGCCCGAAATAGTCGAAACGTGTCGCCTTGTTTATGGCGCCGGCCGTTATTGCGGCTGTCAGGCAGAGGAGTATTGCGGTGAGTGTTTTGTTCATTTTCTCTTGTGGTAAGTTTCGTAGATACTGCGCGACAATGCGCTGTATATTTCCCTTTCAGTTTCCTGTTCGATCATCTTCTCGTGGCGGTTGAGGGTTATGGTGTCGCCTCGTCTGGCGGGCCCTGTCTGCGCGTCGAGTGGACCGGTCTCGAATGCTTTAGCGATTGTTTTTTCGACCAGCGGGCGGAGCGTCTCGAATGGCAGGTCGGCGTTGTCCATCAGGCGCTGGGCGGTGAGCAGGAGGTGGTTGGTGAAGTTGCAGGCGAAGACGGCCGCCACGTGGAGCATGGCTCTTTGCCGGCTGTCTGCCTGTATGGCTTTGGCGCGCATCGACTCGACGAGGGCGGTCGTCGTGGCGAGTGAGCGGGCGTCGGAGGCCTCGATGAGGAACGGCACTTGGCGGATGTCCACCTCGTCGGCGGTCGAGAATGTTTGGCAAGGGTAGAGGACGGCTCTCTGGGCGTTGGGGAGCAGGGCGTCGAGCGGTGTGGCCCCGGATGTGTGGGCGATCAGGGAGCGGTTGCCGGCTCGCGCGAGCGATTGGGCTACGGCCGGTATGTTGTTGTCGCTCACGGCCACGAGCGTGACGTCGGCTTCGGGGAGGGCTGCGATGTCGGTCGAGGGTCTCGCCCCGATCATGTCGGCAAGTCTCGCGGCGCGGGTCATGTCGCGGCTCACGACGCATGGGGTCTCGTGTCCCGCCTCGACCAGGTGGAGGGCCATATGCGTGGCTACGTTGCCGCTTCCGATTATGTTGACTAACATATTTTGCCCTCCTTCTTGTTAATAACTGTAAATTTAGTAATGTTTTTTCGTTTTTTCCACCTGTGGGTGAATAATATTAAGCCAAAACGTTTACGCGTATATTTGCGTACCTTTGCCGTGCCAGCGTATGGCAGGAATGATGAAATTTGAACGACTTATAAATATATTGACAATGAGAAGAAGATGGACCGTCGAGAAAGGCCAGCCTCTGACAGAGATGGACAAGAAGATACTTGCCGCCCAGAAAGCCGGCCATTCGGTTCCGAGCCGCAACCTGATCCGCACGCCTGAAGAGATTGAGGGTATCCGCCGTTGCGGAGTCGTGAATACGGCCCTTTTGGACATGGTGGCCCAGGAGATTAAGGAGGGCCTGTCGACCGGAGAGCTTGACGACATGGTCAACCAGTTTACCAGGGACCACAACGGCATACCTGCCGACTTGGGCTATGAGGGTTTCCCGAAAAGCTGCTGCATATCCATCGACAACGTCGTTTGCCATGGAATCCCAGACCACAAGACGTTTTTCAAGTCCGGCCAGATTGTCAATGTCGACGTGACGACAATCCTCGACGGCTTTTATGCCGACGCGTCGCGTATGTTCATAATTGGCGAGACGACCGAGGAGAAGCGCCGTCTCGTAGACGTGACGCTCGAGTGCCTGCACGTGGGCATGGAGGCCGCCAAGCCATACTCGTTTGTTGGCGACATCGGTTTCGCTATTCAGTGTCACGCCCAGAAAAACGGCTACTCCGTCGTCCGCGAGCTATGCGGCCATGGCGTGGGGATAAAGTTCCACGAGGCTCCCGAGGTCCCTCACTACGGCAAGCCCGGCACAGGCATGTTGCTCGTCCCGGGCATGGTCTTCACCATTGAGCCTATGATCAACATGGGCGGCCGCGAGGTTCACTTCAGCCGCGAGGACGGTTGGACCGTCACGACCCGCGACGGGATGCCATCCGCGCAGTGGGAGCACACGTTCCTGATGACCGATAACGGGCTGGAAATCTTGACACATTAGATTTAGAGCGCGACGAAAAAAATAAACGTCGGGAGGCTCTGCCGCAATGGCGAAGCCTCCCGACGCTGTTTTTTTGTGAGAGGGTGGGGAGGTGACGCGGATTCTCCCGCCTACCCCTTGCGAAGCCGCCCTGAAGCCAGAATCACGAGCAGGGTGGCAACTTCCGACGCGCATATCGTAAGCCATAATCCGCTCTCGCCCATGAGCGGCGGCAAGCATTGGCTGAAGGCGAAGATGAAGACGAACCCCCTGAGGGTCATGAATACCGATGCCGCCCGGCTGCGTTCGACGCTTTGCAGGAAACTTATCAGGACAATGTTGATGGTCAGGAACGGGAACCCGAGCGCGAAGAGGGGCAGCCCGCGGCTGGCGAGGGCGTAGGCGCGGGTATGCGTGTCGAGAAATATGGCGGCCATATTGTCGGCACAGAAGTGGAGGATGGCGCCAATGGCGAGCCCCGAGCCGATGGCCACGGCTACGCTCAGCCGCATGGTAGTGGCGACGCGCCCCTCTCTCCCGCTGCCGTAGTTGTAGCTCACGATGGGCATCGACGATTGGGCGATGGAGTTGGCGAACATGAAGATCATGGGCGTCAGGTAACAAGCCACGCTAAAGGCCGCCACGCCGTCCTCGCCGAGCGCCCCGATGAACATATAGTTGCCGACAATGAGCATGAACGAGATGGCGAACTCGCCAATGAGGGCAGGCGCGCCAATCTTGCACATCCCGAGAACGTCGGTCAATGCCTGGCGGATGCCGAGCCGTGGCGGCGAGATCCTGAAATTCTTGGAGAAGAAGATGAAATACACGGCGGCGAGCAATACCCCGACGGCTCCCGAAATCGACGTGGCCCAAGCCGCGCCGGCGATGCCCCAATCGAGCGGGAAGACGAAAAGATAGTCCAGCCCGATGTTGAGAAGCGACGGGACGACGTTGGTCATCATGGCGTAGCGCGGCGAGCCGTCGAGCCTGATTATGAACATGCTGGCCACCATGGTGCCGAAGCAGAGCATCCCGAGGCTGATCCACCGGAGGTAGTCGGCCACGTAGGGCAATAGGGCCTCGGAGCCGCCGAAGACGCGGCACAGCTGCCTCGGGAAGAGCAGCACCGCGGCGGCGACCAGTGCCCCGAAAGCGAGAGTGGTCAGGATGGCCTCGGAGGCCAGCGCTCCCGCCTTGGCGTTGTCGCCTTGCGACATGCGGACCGCCCCCGCGACCGAGGCCCCGCTCCCGAGCATGAGGCCCATGCCCGTGGCGAACATGAAGACTGGAGCCGCCACGTTGACGGCGGCGAGGGCGTCGGAGCCGACGCCACGGCCCACGAAAGCGCCGTCCGCCACGTTAAGTATGGCGGAGAAGGTCATGCTCAGAAGGGTTGGGAAAAAGTACTCGAAAAAGAGGGTGCAGACCCCTGTCTGTCCGAGGTCGAGGGCTTTCTTGCTCATTTTTGGGGGATTAGTTGATTCGGACTGCGAAGTTTCATATAATTTGCCACGTGGGCAAATTATCATGTAACGGTTGGCTCTGTCCGCCGCCGCGCATATCGCGCACAAAGTCAAAAAAAACGTAATCGGCGATGATTTTACGATTAATGTTGTAATTTTGAGTGTTGAGTTCGTCCGTACAGCCTCGGCGTGAAAAACGGGCGAAAAACATGAAATCTTAAACTTAATAATACAATGTCAGTCAATTTCAAGGATCTTGGCCTTGTGAACACCCGCGAGATGTTCAAGAGGGCAATCAACGGCGGTTGGGCTGTCCCGGCTTTCAACTTCAACAACCTCGAGCAGCTTCAGGCCATCATCAAGGCTTCTTCTGAACTCAAGTCTCCGGTCATTCTCCAGGTCAGCAAAGGCGCCCGCAACTACGCCAACCAGACCCTCCTCCGCTACATGGCAGAGGGTGCTGTTCAGTACGCTAAGGAGATTGGTTGCGAGCATCCTGAGATTGTCCTCCACCTCGACCACGGCGACAGCTTCGAGCTCTGCAAGAGCTGTGTCGACATGGGCTTCTCCTCTGTCATGATCGACGGCTCTTCCCTCCCTTATGACGAGAACGTGGCTCTCACCCGCAAAGTCGTCGAGTACGCTCACCAGTACGACGTCACCGTCGAGGGCGAGCTCGGTGTCCTCGCTGGCGTTGAGGATGAGGTTAGCTCCGACGTCTGCCACTACACCAAGCCTGAGGAGGTTGTCGACTTCACCAGCAAGACTGGTGTCGACTCTCTCGCCATCTCCATCGGCACAAGCCATGGCGCCTACAAGTTCAAGCCCGAGCAGTGCACCAGGGATCCCAAGACCGGTCGTCTTGTTCCTCCCCCCCTCGCATTCGACGTCCTTGACGCCATCATGGTCCAGCTCCCCGGCTTCCCCATCGTCCTCCACGGCTCCTCTTCCGTACCACAGGAGTATGTAGAGATCATCAACAAGTTCGGTGGCAAGCTCCCCGACGCTGTCGGCATCCCCGAGGAGCAGCTCCGCAAGGCTGCCAAGAGCGCCGTCTGCAAGATCAACATCGACTCCGACTCTCGTCTCGCCTTCACCGCGGCTGTTCGTCAGGTCTTCGCTGAGAAGC
>JAFPDB010000098.1 GCA_017390085.1 Bacteroidales bacterium
GGAGGTAATCAAGGAGAAATTTGGCGATGGGATAGTCTCCATTTGCGAAGGCCTCGTCAAGGTCCGACAACTCTACGGAAAGCAGTCGGCCGTCGAGAACGACAACTTCCGCAAGCTCCTCTTCACGTTCGCCAAGGATGTACGCGTAATCCTGATAATCCTTGCCGACCGTCTCAACGTCATGCGCCACATGAAAGCCTACGATGTCGACTCTCAGAAGACGATAAGCTCGGAGGTCGGCTATCTCTACGCGCCATTGGCTCACCGCATGGGTCTCTACGGCATAAAATCCGAAATGGAGGACCTCTCGATGAAATACACCAATCGGGAAGTCTACGACACAATCGCGCGCAAGCTCAACGAGACCAAAAAGAGCCGTGACGAGTATATCGAAGCCTTCATTTTCCCGCTTCGCAAAGCGTTGCAAGACATGGGTTTGAAGTTTGAGATAAAAGGTCGCACGAAGACAATCAGCTCAATATATAACAAGCTGAAAAAGAAGAATGTGGACTTGGAAAGCATATACGACCTCTTCGCCATCAGAATAATTATCGACTGCGACCTAAAGGACGAGAAGGCCGAGTGTTGGAGGGCGTATTCCGTCGTCACGGATATGTACAAACCAAATCCCGTCCGGTTGAAAGACTGGATTTCCGTGCCGAAAAGCAACGGCTACGAGAGCCTCCACATCACGGTCTTTGGCCCTGGCCGAAGGTGGGTCGAGGTCCAGATTCGTACCAAACGAATGGACGAAGTGGCCGAGAAAGGCTTTGCCGCCCACTGGAAATATAAGGGCATCAAGACAGAGGAGAACATGGAACTCTGGCTTGCCAACATACGCGAAGTCCTTGAAAACCCCGAACTTACGGGCGTGGACTTTATTGAGGACTTCAAGCTCAACCTCTACGACAAAGAGGTCTTCGCCTTTACGCCCAAAGGAGACTTGCGCCGCCTGGCGAAGGGGGCCACGATTCTCGACTTCGCGTTCGACATCCACACGAACGTGGGTCGCCACTGCACGGGAGCAATAGTCAACGACAAAAACGTGTCGTTGCGCTACGTCTTGCAAAACGGCGACACCGTAGAAATCCTCACCTCGCCACACCAGGAGCCCAAACAAGACTGGATAAACTACGTGGCCACGTCGAGGGCGAAAGCTAAGCTGCGCCAAGCCTTGCGCGAGCAGACTTTCCGCCAAGCGGAGGTGGGCAAGGAGCTTCTCGACCGACGGCTCAAAAACTGGAAGCTGACTCTCGACGACGCCACCCAACGCCTCCTGATGAAAGAGTATGGCTACAAAGACATCAACGTCTTCTTCTCCGCCGTCGGCGAGGAGAAAATAACGGCCACGGAAATCAAGGATTTTCTCGACAGGCAGAACAAGGAGCGAGAGACCCCAAGCGCTTTCAAAACAACGTCGGTTGAGAACTTCAAGCCTTTGGAGCAAGACAAGGCGAAAGAGAAGCAGGGCAGCGTCCTGATACTCGATAAGGGACTGACTGACATAGATTTCTCCTTGGCGCATTGCTGCAACCCAATCTACGGCGACCCTGTCTTCGCGTTCGTGTCGGCCACGGGCGGCGTAAAGATCCACCGTATAGGATGCCACAACGAGCCGGAAATGCGGCGCAAGTTCGGCTACCGCATCATCGACGCCAAATGGAGCGGCGAGGACGGAGTGGCCATGCCTGTCATGCTCCACGTGAACGGAAACGACGACATCGGAATCATGTCCAACATCTCGCAACTCTTTACGACAGAGAAAGACGCAAAGCTGAGGAACATAAACGTGGACAGTACGGAGGGCGGTTTCGACGGCACGATTACCATACTTGTCAACAATGCGAGCATCCTCGACTCCATCGTCAAGAAAATCAGAGCCGTAAAGGGTGTACGAAAAGTTGAGAGGTTGGAAACGAAATAGAAGACTTGCGATGAAGGACGCAGAAGAGAGGTTGGCCTTCCTGCTGAGGGACAGACACATGACAATCTCGACAGCCGAGAGCTGCACAGGAGGGAATATCGCCCACCGCCTTACCCTCAGGAGCGGAAGCTCCGCCTACTTCAAAGGTTCGGTCGTCAGCTATTGCAACGAGGTGAAAATGAAAGTGCTCGGCGTAAAGAAGACGACGATTGACGCGTTCACGGTCGTGAGCGTAGAAGTGGCGAAAGAGATGGCCGTCGGGGTCAGGGCTTTGATGAACACGGACCTAA
>JAFPDB010000099.1 GCA_017390085.1 Bacteroidales bacterium
CGTCAAATGAATTATGGATTGATTGTCACAAAATGCCTACCACTTTGTTAACGACTCCTTATCTGTGCGGGGATGTATGTTCAAGAGGGGCATAGTGGCGGTCGAATCCACAATCCTCGCTTACGGAAATGTTTTTTAAAGGTTTGCTAAAAAATGAAACCGCCGTAAGTCGTGGGGACTTACAGCGGTCATTAATTCCTATTTCTTGTCGGTTGGAACTCTCTGTGAGAATGTATCTCTACTTAGCAGCCTCTTTAGCCTTTGCGACGACGGCTTTGAAAGCCTCGGGGTGGTTGGCTGCGAGGTCGGCAAGAACCTTGCGGTTGATCTCGATGTTCTGCTTGTTGATGAGGCCGATGAGCTTGCTGTAGGAGATGCCCTCCATGCGAGCTGCGGCGTTGATACGCTGAATCCAGAGGGCGCGGAAGGCGCGTTTCTTGTTCTTACGGTCTCTGTAGGCGTAGGTTTGACCTTTCTCCCAGGTGTTCTTGGCAACGGTCCAGACGTTTTTGCGGCGTCCGAAGTTACCTTTGGTGAGTTTGAGGATAGCTTTGCGCCTTGCGCGTGAAGCTACGTGGTTTACTGATCTTGGCATTTTGTTTTTTGTTGTGGCCGACTTGGCGCACAGGCGTCACGCCGTGACTTAGGGGCGCAGGTCGGCATTTTGGGAAATGGGGCAGGTCGCGGTTCCAAATCAATTAATTACCGGATTCCTTGCCCGTTTTGAAAAATTAGATGTGGAGAAGGAGCTTTACTTCGCGGACATTGCTCTGATCGACGAGACCGGCGTGCGTGAGGTTGCGCTTCTGCTTGGTCTCTTTCTTGGTGAGGATGTGCCTCTTGTAGGCGTGCTTTCTCTTAATCTTGCCCGAGCCAGTGAGGGTGAACCTCTTTTTTGCGCTCGAGTTGGTTTTCATTTTAGGCATTTTGTTTTGTCTTATGGCCAGCCGTGCTGCCTTGGGAGCTTGGTTGTCTTGGCTCTCCGTGCTCCGGCGTGACCGGTTTATAGTAGTGACAGGAAATAGGCTATTGGGTGTATTAGTTCTTCTTGGGTTTGGGGGAGAGGAACATTGTCATCCTCTTGCCTTCGAGGACTGGCATTTGCTCGACTCTGGCGACATCTTCGAGGTCGTTGGCGAATCGGAGGAGGAGGATTTCGCCTTGCTCCTTGAAGAGGATAGAGCGCCCCCTGAAGAAGACGTAGGCCTTAACTTTGGATCCCTCTTTAATGAACTCTTGGGCGTGCTTGAGCTTGAAGGCGTAGTCGTGGTCGTCGGTTTGCGGGCCGAAACGAATCTCCTTGACGACGGTCTTTACTTGCTTGGCCTTGATTTCCTTTTGCTTCTTCTTTTGTTGGTAGAGGAATTTTTGGTAATCGAGGATTCGGCAGACAGGAGGGTCGGCCGTCGGGGATATTTCGACGAGGTCGAGTTCGAGGTCGTCGGCGAGTTTCATGGCGTCTTGTATAGAGTAGACGCCCGGTGCCTCGATGTTGTCGCCAACCAGACGAACCTTTGGGACTCGGATTTTGTTGTTAATCCTGTGCTCGGGTTCAGGTTGCTGAGGGCCTCTCCGGCC
Organism: Bacteroidales bacterium; assembly: GCA_017390085.1. GTDB lineage: Bacteria > Bacteroidota > Bacteroidia > Bacteroidales > Marinilabiliaceae > W3P20-009. The sequence goes on from JAFPDB010000099.1 coordinate 1,579, forward strand.
TTGATAGTTTCCGCCATTTCCGCCGTTGCCCGACGGACGCCCATTGTTATTGGTGGGGGTATTCACTATGCGTTAAGACTCTTTTTGTTGTTATGTATTTCGGCACAAAGATACGCATCGTTTTGATTATCCAATGCATATCGTTGTGCGAAATGAGAATTGAATCTGATTTATTTCGTGGGTGTGAGCTTGTTGGCGTTGAGCAGCTGGAAGCACTCGTCGTTTATTTTTTTGGCGAAATCTGCGATTGAGAGCTCGCCTTGTTCTCCTTCGCCTTGTTTGCGGATTGAGACAGTGCCGTCGGCGGCTTCTTTTTCGCCCACGATGAGCATGTATGGGATCCTCTTTAGCTCGTTGTCGCGCACCTTGCGGCCGATTTTCTCGTTACGGTTGTCGATGATGGTGCGGACCTTGAGGAGGTTGAGCTGCTCGGCGACCTTGTCGGCGTAGTCGTTGTATTTTTCGCTGACGGGGAGGACGATGGCTTGGTTGGGTGTGAGCCAGAGAGGGAATTTGCCAGCTGTGTTCTCGATGAGGACGGCCACGAATCTTTCCATGCTGCCGAATGGCGCACGGTGGATCATGACGGGCCTGTGGGGCTTGTTGTCGGCGCCGACGTATTCGAGTTCGAATCGTTCGGGGAGGTTGTAGTCGACTTGGATTGTGCCGAGCTGCCATTCTCGCCCTATGGCGTCTTTGACCATGAAATCGAGTTTTGGGCCGTAGAATGCGGCCTCGCCAGTCTTCTGGACGAAGGGTACGCCTTTTTCTTGGCAAGCCTCGATGATGGCGGCTTCTGCCTTCTCCCAGTTCTCGTCCGATCCTATGTATTTCTCGCGGTTATTGGGGTCGCGGAGTGAGACTTGGGTCGTGTATTGCGTGAAGTTGAAGGTCCTGAAGATGTAGAGGATGATGTCCATGACCTTCTCGAACTCGCTCTTTATCTGGTCTGGGCGGACGAAGATGTGGGAGTCGTCTTGAGTGAAGCCTCGGACTCGGGTGAGGCCATGGAGTTCTCCGCTCTGCTCGTAGCGGTAGACGGTGCCGAACTCCGCGTAGCGGAGTGGGAGGTCCTTGTAGGAGCGTGGTTCTGAGCGGTAGATTTCGCAGTGGTGGGGGCAGTTCATGGGTTTGAGGAGGTACTCCTCTCCCTCGATAGGGGTGTGGATTGGCTGGAAGCTATCCTTTCCGTATTTGGCGTAGTGGCCGGAGGTCACGTAGAGGGCCTTGTTGCCGATGTGTGGGGTGATGACGGGGATGTAGCCGTAGCTTTCCTGGACGTCGCGGAGGAACTCTTCGAGACGTCGGCGGAGTCGGGCTCCGTCGGGTAGCCAGAGTGGGAGGCCCGCACCGACGCGTTCGGAGAAGGCGAAGAGCTTCATCTCCTTGCCAATCTTGCGGTGGTCGCGTTTTTTGGCCTCCTCGAGTATGGTGAGGTACTCGTCGAGCATCTTCTGTTTGGGGAAGGTGATGCCGTAGATACGTGTGAGCTGAGGGTTGTTCTCGTTGCCTCTCCAATAGGCGCCGGCGACGGCGGTCAGCTTAATGGCCTTGATGGCTCCTGTGTTGGGGATGTGAGGGCCGGCGCAGAGGTCGGTGAATGAGCCTTGGGTGTAGGTCGTGATGTTGCTCTCGTCGAGGTCGCTGATGTGCTCGACTTTGTAGGTTTGGTTGGTTGCGTTGAAGATGCTGATGGCCTCTTGTTTGGATACCTCCCTTCTGACGAACTCGTTGTTTTGTCGTGCGAGTTCGAGCATTTTTTTCTCGATTGCGGCGAGGTCTCCTTCTTTTATGGTGTTGTCTTGACCGGGGTCGACGTCGTAGAAGAAGCCGTTTTCGGTTGCAGGGCCGAACCCGAATTTTATGCCCGGATAGAGGCTTTGGAGGGCTTCGGCCATAAGGTGCGCGGAGGAGTGCCAGAAAGCTTTTTTGGCTTGCGGGTCCTCCCACTTGTGGAGTTCGATTGATGAGTCTTGATTGATGGGGCGCAAGAGGTCGTACAACTGACCGTTGACGCTTGCGACGTAGATCTCTTTGGCGAGTTTGGGGCTTATGGACTCGGCGATTTGCATGCCGGTCACGCCTTCTTGGAACTCACGCGAGCTTCCGTCTGGGAAAGATATTTTTACCATTTCGGTTTTGATGTTATTTGAGGGCTAAATTAATAACAATGCTCCTTTTTTCAACGCTGGGAGGCATAAAATGGCATGATGTTGGTTGCCGTGGGGTGGGTTTATTGCTTGTTGATCGCGGCCATCTTGATTGCGGTGACGGCGCATTCGGTTCCTTTGTTGCCGAGGCGTCCGCCGCAACGGTCGAGGGCTTGCTGGAGGTTGTCGGTGGTGAGGAGTCCGAAGATGAAAGGGATGTCGTGTTGTGCGTTGAGCTGTGCGATGCCTTGGGTGGTGCCTTGGCAAACGTAGTCGAAGTGGGGCGTGTCGCCGCGGATGACGCTTCCGAGGCAGATTATGGCGTCCGGGTTGTGCTGGCGCAGCATCATTTTGGCGCCGGCGATGAGCTCAAAGCTGCCGGGGACGTGGAGAATCTCGATGTTGCTGTTTTTTGCGCCGTGCTTGATGAGGGCTTCGAGGGCTCCTTTGAGGAGGTCGTCGGTGACGTTGTTGTTCCATTCGGATACGACGATTCCGAAGCTCATATTCTCGGCCGATGGGACTCTTTTGGGGTCGTAGTCGGATAGGTTTTTGAGGCTGGTTGCCATGGGTATGTTGATGTTTTTGCTGTGGGTGTTATGTAGGATTTTTCATAAAAGAAGAATGCAAGAGTCGCCCGAGCGTTGTAGGCTCAGACGGCTCTTGCTGTCTTTGTATGACCTTTGCGGGGTTTTATTTCTTGACAGAGTTGATCAGCTTTTCGGCCAGTTGCGCCTGAGCGCTCTTGGGGTAGTCCTTTAGCTTGGTGTAGGCGGCGATTGCGTCGTCGGGCTTGCCTTGCTTCTCGTACATGACTCCGAGTTTCTCGAGGAAGATGGGGGCGGTGATTTTGTTGCCTTTGTCGGCGGCCTTTTTGAATTGCGCAATTGCTGCGTCGTCGTTGCCAAGTTCGACCTCGGCGTCGCCGATGAGGCCGATGGCCATGGTCTGGAGTACTTCGTCGTCGGAGGAGAACTCTGCAAGGTATTTCTTGGCGTTGTCGTAGTCGGCGAGCTTGAAGTAGCATACGCCGGCGTAGTAACGCGCAAGTTGTCCTGCCTTGGTGCCGGAGTATTCGTCGATTACCTTGAGGAATCCGCTGTTGATGCCGTCGCCGTTGAGGGCGAGGTTGAAGCTGTCGGCCTCAAAGTAGTATTGGGCTTGGAAAATTTCCTTCTGAGCCTCGTCCTGAAGAGGGTTGAGGTATTGCGTCTTGATGAGCCAACCGAGCGCGATTGCTACAATGATGACCAAGAAACCGATGCCGATGCCCTTCTGGTGGTCTTCAAAGAAGAGTTCGAACTTGTTGAGGCTTTGCTGAACGGTGGCGAAACCTTCTTCGGTTGCCTTAACGTTCTTTTCTTCTGTCTCTTGTTTTGACATGGCTGTCTGTATTCTGTGTTTTATTTAATCGCTTTTGATCGCGAAGATATTTGTTTTGGTTGTAATTTGAAAGGGCGAAGGTTGGCATCGGGCAATATTTCTTTACAAATTGCGCGTATGGGGTGCGGGCTATTGGGGTTGGAGGTTTGGGATGTAGGTTTGGGCGAGCCTGAAATGTATGCCGTAGGTGGCGGCGAGCGATTCTGGCGTGAGGACTTGCGACGTTGGCCCAGAAGCGACTACCCTACCCTCGCGCATCATTATGATATTGTCGGCCCATTGGGCCGCTGCGTTGACGTCGTGAAGAATGGCGACGACAGCTAATTGACGTTGGCGGGCCAGGGAATTGAGGCGGGCGAGTATGCGCTGCTGATTGGCGGGGTCGAGGTTGGCGGTCGGCTCGTCGAGGAGCAGGAGACGCGGCGATTGGGCCAAGGCCCTCGCGAGACACACCATTTGGCGTTGCCCCTCGCTTAGGCGGTATGTTGGGCAATGAGCCAAATGGGCCATGCCCATGGCTTCGAGGGCTTCGGTGGCCAGCTTGACGTCGGAGTCGGAATCGCGCAGGGAGAAGAGACTCCGGTGGGGAGTTCGGCCAAGGAGAGTGAAACTGAGGGCCGAGAGTTGCGAGCCGGCCCCCATGGAAGAGGCGTATGCCACATTTTGGGCAAGCTGCCTTTGGGTAAAAGCGACGAGGGGGCGGGAGAGGATTGAGGCCTCGCCGGCTAGGCGATGAAGCCTGTTCATCAGGGCGAGGAGAAGGGTTGTCTTCCCGGCGCCGTTGGGTCCAATTATCGCCGTCATGGAGGCTGAGCGGAAAGCGGCATTGACCTGGTGGAGGATTGGCGATGAAGAGGAGTATCCGCCGGAAAAGCCTGACAATTGGGCAATTATGTCGTTACTTGACGTTTCCATTTTAGTGTCATATAGACAAACATCAGCCCGCCGAGGACTGCGCACACGGCTCCAGCAGGAAGCTCCCGCGGGTTTACAATGTTTTTGGCGAGGAAATCGCACAAGAGCAACAGGGTGGCGCCGGCTACCCCTGCGAAGGGGAGAAGGATGCGGTGGTCTTGCCCGACAAGCGTCCGGACGAGATGCGGGACAACCATGCCGACGAAAGCCACCACTCCAGCTGAAGAGACGGCTACGGACGTAAGGATTGTGGCGAACGCGAAAAGGAGAGTAGAGACTTTTGCGGTATTGACCCCCAAACTTGCGGCCTCGTTCTGGCCGAGAGACATGACATTTAGCAAATTGCCGAGAAGAGGAGAGAGCAAAACAGCCACAGCTCCCGAAATTAGGGCGAGCCAAGACATGGTCTGATCGGCACTCTCGAAAGACCCGATTGTCCAGGCGAGGATTTGACTGACATCTTCGCGTGTGGCGAGAGAAAGCATGAGCGTCGTGGCGGCAGAGGCTACGAAACTGACCATGATTCCGCATATGAGCATCAGCCCGACATCGTAGCCTACGGCTCGACGGAAAAGCATGACGGCGAACATTGTGGCGAGACCTCCGAGCAAAGCCCCAATCGTCAGGGTCGTGGAGCCGAACGAGGCGACCAAACCCGACGCGAACGCCACCGCCACGCCGACCACAGCCCCGCCCGAGATACC
>JAFPDB010000100.1 GCA_017390085.1 Bacteroidales bacterium
GGACGGCGGCATCCGCTATTCCGGAGACATTGTCAAAGCCCTGGCCGCAGGCGCCGACCTGGTGATGCTGGGCGGACTGCTGGCAGGTACGGAAGAAAGCCCCGGCAAGGTGGTTCATTACCAGGGCCGCCACTTCAAGCAGTATCGCGGCATGGGCTCTCTGGGCGCCATGCGCCGCGGCTCCGGCGACCGCTACGGTCAGAACAGCTCCGGCAAGCTCGTTGCGGAAGGCGTGGAAGCGCGCGTTCCGTATAAAGGCATGCTGGCGGACGTGGTATTCCAGCTCATGGGCGGCCTGCGCTCCGGCATGGGTTATCTGGGCGCGCACAATCTGGAGGAACTCCGGAACAAGGCCCGGTTCGTTCAAATCACCTCCGGCGGGCTGAAGGAAAGCCATCCCCACGATATCACCATCACGGAAGAACCCGTCAATTATTCCTGTTAACTCCTCCCTCACATGGACGACAAGCACCTCGTAGCCGTCATTGACTTCGGCTCCCAATACACCCAGCTCATCGGACGCAGGATCAGGGAGCAGAACGTCTATTGCGAGATACACCCCTACAACAAATGCCCACAGATCGACTCCTCGGTCCGAGGCGTCGTCCTGTCCGGAAGCCCCTTCTCGGTCCGTCAAGATGCCGCGCCGACAATCGACCTCTCAGGCATACGTGGCAACGTCCCAGTCCTCGGCATCTGCTACGGCGCACAATACCTCGTCCACTCCAACGGAGGAGAGGTTGAACCAAGCGCCACCCGCGAATACGGCAGAGCCCTCCTCTCCATCGGCGCCCCGGGCTCGCCACTCTTCCTCGGCGTCTCCTCACAAAGCCAAGTCTGGATGTCCCATGGAGACACAATCGTCAAGCTTCCCGCAGGTTTCAGGCTACTCGCCTCCACCGAGACCGTCGCCAACGCTGCATTCAAAGTCGACAACGAACAAACATACGGCATACAGTTCCACCCCGAAGTCTTCCACTCCGTCGAGGGCTCCAAAATACTCCACAACTTCGTCGTAGGAATCTGCGGATGCCACCAAGACTGGACCCCCGTCTCCTTCATCGAGAGCTCAGTCTCCCAAATCCGTAAAACCGTCGGGCAAGACCGAGTCATACTCGGACTCTCCGGAGGTGTCGACTCCACAGTCGCCGCCGTCCTCCTCCACAAGGCCGTCGGCAAGAACCTCACTTGCATCTTCGTCAACAACGGCCTCCTCCGCAAGAACGAGTTCGAGGGCGTCCTCGAACAATACAAAGGCATGGACCTCAATGTCATAGGCGTCGACGCCACCGACCGATTCATGACAGACCTCGCCGGAGTCACCGAACCCGAGAAGAAACGCAAAATCATCGGCGCCGATTTCATCGAGGTCTTCAACGCTGAGGCCATGAAAATCAAAGACGCCAAATGGCTGGGCCAAGGCACCATCTACCCAGATGTCATCGAATCCACATCCGTCAACGGCCCATCTTGCAAAATCAAGAGCCACCACAACGTCGGAGGCCTGCCCGAAAAGATGAACCTCAAGCTCGTAGAGCCTCTCCGACTCCTTTTCAAAGATGAAGTCCGTCGTGTCGGCGCCGCCCTCGAGATTGCACCAGAGCTCCTCGGGCGCCACCCCTTCCCAGGCCCAGGCCTCGGCATCCGAATCCTTGGCGACGTCACACCCGAGAAAGTCCGTGTCCTCCAAGAAGCCGACGACATCTTCATCTCAGCTCTCCGCTCCGAAGGACTCTACGACAAAGTCTGGCAAGCCGGCGTAATACTTCTCCCCGTCCAATCCGTCGGAGTCATGGGCGACGAGCGAACCTACGAGAACGCCGTAGCCCTCCGAGCCGTATCCTCCACCGACGGAATGACAGCCGACTGGGTACACCTCCCCTACGAATTCCTCGCCAAAGTCTCCAACGACATCATCAATAAGGTAAAAGGCGTCAACCGGGTTGTCTACGACATCAGCTCCAAACCACCCGCCACCATCGAGTGGGAGTAAGATCTCAATAGATTTCAAAATAGTCGCTTGAAGTTTCTAAATGAAGAACGCAAGCGGCTATTTTCGTTATATTCGTTTCTAATGGTTCGACGGGCGTCTAATAATCTGTTGCACAAGGCAAAAGCCTCAAAGAGCGACGAGTTCTATACGTTGCTCGAAGACATCAATCGCGAACTTGTTCACTACAAGGACCTTTTCTGCGGAAAGGTCGTTTATTGTAATTGTGACAACCCGCGAGAGAGCAATTTCTTCAAGTATTTCTTTCTGAATTTCAAGTCTCTGGGGCTGAAATCGTTAATTGCCTCATACTATGTGCCAAGCGAGCCCAATTTGTTCAGCCAGATGGATGCTGAGCGGGGCGGATATGTTGTGTGTACGCCAAGCGATGTCGAAAAGCAGATTTCCGATTTACCCATCATGTTCTTCAAAGGCGATGTCGATTTCCGAAGCGATGAGGCTCTTTCGCTGCTACGGCAGGCGGATGTTGTCGTTACCAACCCTCCCTTTTCCCTGTTTAGTGAGTTCCTGTCCCAAATAGTCGAGTTCAATAAGGAGTTTCTCGTCATAGCCAATATAAATGCCATCACCTACAAGGAGGTTTTCCAACTAATCCAATCCAATAGGATATGGCTCGGCGTTCATCTCGGCCGCGGAATCTCAGGTTTCAAGGTGCCAAATCATTATGAGCTGTATGGAACAGAGGACCGAGTGTCCCAATGCGGCGACAGAATTGTCTCCCCGAACAATTGCCTATCGCTCACCAATTTAGAAGTCCATACAAGGCATAATCTGCTCCCTCTGACAAAAGTGTATGAGGCCAACGAAGCCTCATACCCCAAGTTTGATAACTACAACGCCATAAATGTCAACCGTACCCAAGACATCCCCATGGATTATGATGGCGCAATGGGTGTCCCCATAACTTTTCTGCACAAGTACAATCCCACACAATTCGAGATAATCCAGTTTCGGAAAGGCGACGACGGCAAAGACCTCTCCGTAAACGGGTCATGCCCCTATTTCCGAATCCTTATTAGGAACAAGTTTCCCATAAAAAGGAGTCACCCATAGCCCAAATTATTTGCGTAACAGCCTACAAATTCCATAAGTTAGTCCTAACTTAATTCTACAATCCAATCAACTCAATACTCAAAATGCAAAAACTATTCGCTATTGCAACGCTCTTCATCGTTGCCGCCACCGCCCATGCGCAAGATGTCGTCTACACACGTACCGACGGCCCCGTCAGCGGACGCGTTGTCTCCATCGTTTCCGGCGACGTCCGTGTCAATCTCGGTAACCAAACTCTCACCATCCGCGCCGCCGACATCGATTCCATCACCATCAACGAGACCGCACAAGAAGACGGGAGTCTCTTCCAACGCCCGGCCTTGAAGAAGCACTCTTTCGTCTTCGGTGTCGGCGGTTCTTTCAGTGCCGGCTCAATTTTTATCGGCGGACTAGATCTCAAGGTGGGGTGGAAGCCCACACACCTCACCACAGTTGGCCTTGGTCTCATCTTCGGCAGCGTCGATACCGAATTCTATGATTGCGATTGCGGTTACGAATACGATTATCGGCCATCCTATTACGATTACGACTATAACGATTTCTTCATCAAGCAGTCCAGCGAGGACTGGGCTGTATGGAAGCGATACAGTGAAGCCGAATATATCTACACGACCTGCGCCTTCTATGGCTACGTCCGCCGCGACCTGATTCCCCGAAAGGTCTCACCATATTTCGAGTTCCGCGCCGGTGTCGTCCCCGAGGGCAATGTCGACGATGTGGCTCTCCTCATGTCGGGCACTTTGGGTGTACGTGCCGCCCTCCGACATGTCACGCTTCTCTACGGAATGGGATTCACTTTCCTCAATGCCCACGACCCCGTCTTCCCCAATACGCACATGGACGAACGCGGTGCTCTATGCCTAAATCTTGCCGTGGAGTTCTAACCTCGCTCCCTTTCCAATCCAAATAATGCTATATTTGCGACTTGTGTGCGCAAACCTAAAGTATTATTTCCACAATAAATGAAGCGAAACCTCGATACCATCTGCGTTCAAGGCGGATGGCAACCCAAAAACGGCGAGAGCCGTGTCCTCCCCATAATCCAGAGCACTACTTTCAAGTACGACAGCAGCGAGGACATGGCCGACCTCTTCGACCTCAAAGCCTCGGGATACTTCTACACCCGCCTCCAAAACCCCACCAACGACGCCGTAGCCGACAAAATCAACGCCCTCGAAGGCGGCGAGGGATGCGTCCTCACCTCCTCAGGACAAGCCGCCAATTTCTACGCCGTTTTCAACATATGCCAGGCCGGCGACCATTTCATCACCTCCAACAACATCTACGGCGGCACGTTCAACCTCTTCGGCGTGACCATGAAAAAGCTCGGAATCGAGTGCACGTTCGTCGACCCCGAGTGGCCCGACGAGCGCATCGAGAAAGAGTTCAGGCCCAACACAAAACTCTTCTTCGGAGAGACCATCTCCAACCCCGGCTGCGCAGTCTTCGACATCGAGCGATTCGCCAACATCGCGCACCGACATGGCGTCCCCCTCATCGTCGACAACACTTTCGCCACGCCAATCAATTGCCGACCTTTCGAATGGGGAGCCGACATCGTCACACACTCCACCACCAAATACATGGACGGACACGCCACCCAAGTAGGTGGAGCCGTCTGCGATAGCGGCAATTTCGACTGGGAAGCCCACGCCGACAAATTCCCCGGCCTCTGCACCCCCGACGAGAGCTACCACGGCCTCACCTACACCAAGGCCTTCGGGCGCAAGGCCTACTCCACAAAACTCGTCAGCCAACTCATGCGCGACCTCGGCTCCATCCCCGCGCCCCAAAACTCCTTCCTCCTCAATCTCGGGCTCGAGACGCTGCACCTCCGCATGCCCCGCCACTGCCAAAACGCCCTCACCGTCGCCAAGTGGCTCAAAGCCAATCCCAAAGTGGCTTGGGTCAATTACCCGGGTCTCGAAGGCGACAAGTATTACGAACTCGCCAAAAAATACCTCCCCAACGGCTCGTGCGGCGTCATCGCCTTCGGCCTGAAAGGCTCTCGCCAAGATGCCATCGACTTCATGGACCGCCTCAAGTTCATCGCCATCGTCACCCACGTGGCCGATGCGCGCACCTGCGTTCTCCACCCCGCCAGCCACACTCACCGCCAGCTCTCCGATCAGCAGCTCCGTGAGGCTGGAGTGGCCCCCGACCTCATACGCCTTTCGGTCGGAATCGAGAATGCCGACGACATCATCAGCGACATCGACCAAGCCATGAAAGGCTAATTTCAACCTGGCCTGCTAAAGCCCACCGTATAGCAGCCTCCGCAAACCCGAGTTACGCATACAGGCAAGGCTTATAAACTCGCATCGTCCACAAAAAAAAAGCTAACGGCGACGCTCCATTTCCTTGTGCGTCGCCGTTACCTCTTTCCCCACTTTTCCCTACCTTTACGCCCAGTAGCTACCTACCTCCCAATTCATGCAGCCACGAAAAAGAAAGACTGTCAAAAAACGAAACCCGACCCCGATCGTCATCATTCTGGCGGTTCTCTTGCTTTCCATAGCCTTTCAGATCACCCCTCCCGGACAGACGCTTCTAAAGCGAGTCCCCCATCTCTTCCACTCCTTCATGCGCGTTTTCTCACAAGATGGCGCATACATCCCCCAAGCCGACGCCTACGGACTCGACATCTCGCGCTTCCAAGGCGACATTCAGTGGGACACACTCCCGCAAATCCATTTCGAACCCATCACGCGCTGCCAACGCCGAAACGGCAATATCGCCTCCGCCCCCGTTAGCTTCGTTTTCGCCAAGGCCTCCGAAGGAGCCACCCACGTCGACCCCGCCATCGACCAAAACCGAACACTCGTCCGCAAACTCGCCATCCCTTTCGGCGCATACCATGTCCTGACTCTCTCCGAACCCAAGGAGCAGGCCCGCAATTTCATCTCCAACGCCAAACTCCGAAAAGGAGACCTTACCCCGGTCATAGACCTCGAAGAAGACATTCTCGGCAAGTACGACGATAACGACGTCATCAAGACCGTAGTCGATGTCGCACAACGCCTCAAAAAAAAATACGGCCCCACCCCCATAATCTACGGCTCACACAAGTACATCTCCAAACTCTCCGAAAAAGGCCTCCCTGACCACTACCCCCTCTGGATCGCGCGCTACAGCACCAAAGACCGCCCCCAAAATGCCGACATCTGGCAGTTCACAGACTGCGGCACCATCCCAGGGGTCAACCACGACATCGACATCAACGCCCTCTTCTCCGACCGCCATAAGCTAACAGATTACGTCATCCGCAAATAAATTTTCATCCGCAATCACCTTTTGTGGATGATTCTTTTTGCGAGATAACGAAATTTCGCGTTACTTTTGGCATCGCGTTGCCTGCGAAATACCGACAACGCCAACCTGCCTCTCCAAAATGCGTTATCTCCTTATCCGCAACATCCGTCTGGCCAACCTCCCCCCCGACCAGCCCCCCACGTCCATCCTCGTGAGCGGAGGGCGAATTGTCGGCATCGGACAAAACCTCCAACACCCACTCATCGATACCGACAACCTCGACGCCGGCGGACGTTACGTCATCCCAGCGCTTATCGACATCTGTAAGCAGCAGCCCAAAAACTTTACCCCAGACCTCGCAAAGACGCTCAATTTCGAAAACATAACCACAGGCATCACCACCATCATCACCGTCGCCAACGATGTCGAGGAGAACATCGACGATTTCGAGAAGCAAGATTTCCGCAAACTAAACTACTCCTTCCATATCCCACTCAGGCAAGTCAACGAAGCCAACCGCAAGAAGCTACGCCGACTAATGGTCACCAACGGCATCGCCTCCTCATTCATCCGCTTCAACGACGACGCCAAATCCGACATCCACTCCCTCGAGCAAAACATCGCAACCGCAACCGCGATAGGGCTCGTCGTAGTCTACGATTTCCGATTCGTCCCCAGCTCCCTCGACCGCCTCGCCAAACTCGAATGCCTCGCCGAAGTCCTCAGAAAAGTCGACGGCAGCAGGTCATACATTCTCGGCATCGAGACCACAGACGAGTTCCGAATCGTAGAAGAGCTCCGCCAACATGCCGACGTCAAGGCACACATATGCTTCAACCCCTTCGAGCCTTACGACGAAAACTCCAACCGACTCGCGCCCGACGGCATCGCCGCCATCCTGCGCCACGACGACTGGACCTCCCTCGGGCTCGCCTCTTGCGTCTCACGCGCCCTCAAAGAGCATTGGCCCGACACCACCCCGGAAATCATCTTCCGCAACAAACTCCCACTAC
>JAFPDB010000101.1 GCA_017390085.1 Bacteroidales bacterium
CAACAAATTAATGAAATTAAGCAAAATATAATAAAATTATGTGCTATTCCCAGCGTTCAAGCCCCCGCTCTTCCTCAAATGCCCTTTGGTAAAGACGTTTACGACGCATTAAAATTCACCTTGGATCTTGCAAGCTCAATGGGTTTTGAAACTATCAATTACGACGGTTACGTTGGCGAGGTTATTTGGCGTGGTAAAAGCGAAGAGCAAACAATGGGTATATTATGCCACTTAGACGTTGTTAAGGCGGGAAGATTAGAAGACTGGAAGTTCCCCCCGTTTGAACCCACCGAAGAGGATGGAAAAATTTATGCAAGAGGAACTTTAGACGATAAAGGCCCTACTATCGTTGTTTTGCATATGATGAAGGAGCTTAAAGACGAGGGTTTTGTTCCCAAGTATACCGTAAAATTAATATTAGGATGTAACGAAGAAAGCGGTTGGCAATGCATGGCGCATTACGCAAAGGTTGCAAAAATGCCCGATTATGGATTCTCACCTGACGGCGCGTTTCCCGTTTTATATGCAGAAAAGGGTATTTTTCACCCCACCTTCCACTTTGAATGCGATAAAAATATTATAGTAAAGGGTGGCGAAATGCCAAATATGGTGTGTGATTACGCATACGCTATTGCGCCCATTAACGAAGAACTTATTAAAAAGTATTCTTTAAAAGTAAACGGCGAAAAAATTGAGAGCTTTGGCGTGTCTGCTCTATTTATTGTAGTAGGTCTGGATGCCGCCTTGGAGCGTAAGGCTCGGCATCAAGCCCCCCACGGCAGCCTTGCGCGCATAGCGGGCCGCGTCTTGCGCATGGCGCGCCTCGACAACCGACGGGTTGAGCGCCCGCGCTGCCTCGTAGACCTCGGCGGCGTCGAGACCTTGAGCCGCGGCGGCAGGCTCCGCCGGCTCGGCAAGGGTGAGGGCCACAGAGTCGGGCAAGTTCATGAGCAGGCGGAGCGAGAGGACCGCTTTCTCCGCCAAACCCTCGTTGTGGACGAGGTCGTAACGGTCGGCGGCCACCTGTTGAGCCGTCTGCGCGGCGTCGGCCTCGCTCTTCAGTCCGAGTTCCACGTGGCGGAGCGTCTGGAGGTGCACGCTGTCCGAGGCCGCCAACTTCTCTCGCAAGACGTCGACGAGGCCGGCGTAGTAGATGGCGTCGGCATAGGCTTGCAGAACGTCGATTGCCACCTCGTCTTGCGCCCTCTCGACGGCAGTCTCGCCCATCTTCCATTCGCTGCCTGCCTGACGGAGGCGGTTGATTGTCACGAGGCCGTCGAAGAGGGGCATGGAGGCCGATACGCCGTAGCCGTTGTAGAACTGTGAGTAGTCGCCATAAGTGTTTGTCTCGTTGTCTATTGTCTTGCCAGAATTGATTGTGGCGTTCGTGTAGGCCTGGACCGAAGGCAGGAACGCGCCTATGGCCGCCGATCGCGAGGCGCGGTAACCGTCGGCCGCAATCTGGCTCTGGCGGACCGTATGGCTATTGGCTACGGCGAAACGCATACAGTCGTCGGCACTCCACGCCTCTTGCGACATCGCCATGGTGGACGGCATCAGCAGCATCGCCATGATTTGGTATCTTTTGGGTATCGAGATCATCTTGAATGTCATTTTTTGTGTCGGGTTCGCCTATCCTATGCGCCAAAGCCGTGCCAAAAATATCAACATATTAATTATCAACGCTTTAAGAAAAACGTCATACGCTCCAGCTGTCCATATTTTGGACACTGGCGTAAATTTTTTTGACAACGGCGGAAAGAGATTTCACTCCCCGATGTGAAAAAACAGCCCCGCGCTATTGCCATTTACACAAAAAGGGCTACATTTGCACCGTCTTACAAAAAGGACGGTCAAATCTTCGGGGTGTAGCTCAGCCCGGTTAGAGTACACGTCTGGGGGGCGTGTTGTCGCTGGTTCGAATCCAGTCACCCCGACTAACCACAAAAGAGGTCAGATGGCTCGCAAGAGTTGTCTGACTTCTTCCTTTTGCATATATTGCCCCCGCCAACCATCCCCCCATTCACAAAAGAACAGTAATGCAAGCAAAGCCCTCACGCCCAACACCGCAAGGGACGCTTCTTGTTGTCGACGACAACAAAGCCATACTCCAGAGTGTCAAAATCCTCATGTCGTCATGGTTCGCGACCATAGCCACGACCACACTCCCCGACAACGCGCCAGCCTGCCTAGGCGGCACCGCGCCCGACGTCATCCTGCTCGACATGAACTTCCACTCGGGCGTCAACAA
>JAFPDB010000102.1 GCA_017390085.1 Bacteroidales bacterium
CTTGTTTTCTTTTTTGCCAAACAGTCCAAAAAATGCCATGGTCGTTTTTTGTGTATGGGGTTTTTATCTTATGTCGTTCAGCTGGTTGCGCAGGGCTATGACGTTGGTGGCCACGAGGGCGGCCGTCTCGGTGCGGAGGCGCTCGGGACCGAGGGTGCACTCTTGGAATCCCGCGGCAGCGGCCGCCTGAATCTCTTTGGCTGAGAAGTCGCCCTCAGGTCCTATGAGAATGAGCGTGTCGACGGCCGGGCGCGCTTGGGCGAAAAGGTGAGGTTTGGGCGCTTCGCCGCAGTGGAGGATGTAGCGCTGGGGGGAGTGGTCGCCCGAGATTACGTCGGCGAGGCTGGTCAGCTCGTCGACTGTGGGGAGGAAGCATTTGAGCGACTGCTTGGCCGCCGCGACTATTATCTTCTGTAGCCTGTCTGTCCGGACGCGGTCGCGCTCTGAGTGGTCGCAGAGGAGCGGCGTTATGCGTGAGACGCCAATCTCGACAGCCTTCTCGACGAACCACTCAAAACGGTCGATGTTTTTTGTTGGGGCCACGGCCATGCGCAAGTGGCATCGGGGTGGCGTGGCAGTGATGGTGTTCAGGACCTCGAGCGAGCATCCTCTTGGCGACGCGACGGCGATTCGGCATTCGTAGCGATGTCCGTTGCCGTCGGCCACGTTGACCACGTCTCCCTCCCTATGGCGCAAGACTTTGACGCAATGGGCGCTCTCCTCCTCGGAGAGTTTCCGCCCAGGGGCGAAACCGGGGTCAACAAGCAGCTCCATGATAAGCGGCGAAGAGGAATATTGCCATGACGAGCATGGCGATGGTCAGGACGAAGGTGTAGGCCACGATGCGGGGGCCAAGCCTACCGAAAGAGTTGGCGAGCCCGCTTTTGAGCGTCCATTTGTTGTG
Organism: Bacteroidales bacterium; assembly: GCA_017390085.1. Taxonomy (GTDB): domain Bacteria; phylum Bacteroidota; class Bacteroidia; order Bacteroidales; family Marinilabiliaceae; genus W3P20-009. The sequence continues at coordinate 905 of JAFPDB010000102.1, forward strand.
GTGGGTGATGACGAAGAAGTGGAGGACGAGATGCAGGTATATCTCGTAGAAAACTCTTCCGACGAGGATTCCGATAAGCGCGCCGACGAGGATGTCGCCGACGAAGTGGACGCCTTGGTACACTCGCCCGTAGGCGTTGACGATGGCCCAGATGGTGAGCGTCAGTCCGATGGACCATCGGCGTATGACGAGGGTGAAGAAAGTGGCTATGGCAAAGCAGTTGGCCGCATGGGACGACGCGAAGCCGTAGAGGCCGCCCTTGTAGCCGTTGACGGTGTGGACGAGGTATTGCATGACGTCGTCGTGGGTGGGCCGGAGCCTTTCAAAAAGCGGCTTCATCAGCCCTGAGGATATCTGGTCGGCGACGAGGACGACGAGAGCGACTACGATGACAGTCATCAGCCCTCGGCCGCCCTGCTTGCGGAATATCATCCAGAGAAGGGCGAGGTAGAGGGGAATCCATACGGTTTTGGATGTGGTGAGGTAGAAGAAAGAGTCGAAGAAGGAATTGTTTAAGCCGTTGAGAAACAGCGTGATTTCCTTGTCGAGAAAGATAAGCGCCTCCATGGTAAGGGTCGTGGGATAAAGAAAAGTGGACGCAAAAGCCCTAATTTTGTGAATTCAAAATTACTCATTTCCACGGACTAAAGCGCAAAAGAGATGGCATCTTTACTAAAGGATGAGGCTGGACACGAGACGTTTCATGAGGTGAAGGGCTGGGTGGTCGACGAGAGCCGCAGGCCGTTTACATACCCATTCGCCTATTCGCCCGACCCTCGTTGCCGCGAGGCGGCTGAACTTGTGAAGCGGGAATTGGGGAGGCGTGACGACTTGGCGGCGGATGTCGAGAGCGGAAAGATGTTTGGCGTCTTGGTTTGTGAGGACGGGCGAGGGAGAATGGGGTTTATCGCCTCATTCTCTGGCACATTGGGAGGGAAGAGTCATCAGCGGTGGTTCGTGCCGCCGCTATTGGATTATGAGCGGGAGGACGGTGTTTTCAAGACCGAGGAGAGAGCCATTTCGGAAATCAACGAGAGGGTCATTGAGAGGCAGCGCGACCCTGAGTATTTGGAGTTGGAGTCAAGGTTGCGGAGCCTGACCCTCAAGAGGGATACTGTCC
>JAFPDB010000103.1 GCA_017390085.1 Bacteroidales bacterium
GGTGTAAGGCTCGACGAGTGGATTTCGGAACAAGCCCTGCATCACAGCGCCCGCCACGGACAACAAAGCCCCGACCCCAAGAGCGCAGGCCATTCGCGGAAGCCTAAGCTCGCGGACGATGAAATCCGCAGTGGCATCATCGGAATCGGCGAGTCCGATCTCGAGGTAGAAATAGCAGACGACAGCGAGCGCGACTGCCAATGCGGCTAAGAGAATGGCGTTGGATGCTACTTCTTTAGGGCGTTGCATATATGCTCAAGAGCTTGGCGAAAAAAGAGGGGTGTTGGGCATCCGAGTGCGATCTCGTCGACAAGTATCGTCTTGACGCCGGGGGTCTTTTGCCACATGGACAATTGCTCGTTGCCGAGGCCTCCCATTGTGGAAACAATGACGACGTCTGGTTTTCGCAACATCACGGCCTCTCGGGAGCAACTACCCTCGCCTTCTTTCAGGACGTTGGAAAGCCCGAGGCGCAAAAGGATGTCGTTTATATAATAGTCCGGGGTGGCCCCCCACGTGGGGCGGGCGCCAATTTGGACGTATGCGTTAAGTGGCTTGGCGGGTTTGAAAGACTGGCAAATGCTGTCTATGGCGAGCGATTGGCTTCGATTGAGGGTGAGAGCCTCGGACTCGTGGCCAGTGAGCATACCGACCTCGATATTCTGGGAACAAATCTCGCTGAAGGATGTGGGAGTGGGCAGCTGGTGCACCTTGATGTTCAGAGCTTTGAGCCGTTGGACGACCTTCTTTTGGGTGAAAGGAGAGGCTATGACCGCATCTGGCCGCAATGAAACGATTGCCTCCGTATTGACCGTAAGGACGTCTCCAACGACCTGCGAAGCGACTCCATTGGTGGGCTTGGGGCAAAAAGAGGTGCGCCCGACGATATTGGCATCGGCTCCGAGCTGGACTGCCGCAAAGGTGGCGGACGGCACTAAAGAGACGATCCGTTGGGCGACAGCAAGTGGCGTGAAGAGTATGAGAATCAGGGATATGATGAGGATGGGCTTCGTCATTTTCTGCTATCATTTGAGGAAAACGCCCCCGCGCGGGTGGAGCGGGGGCGTTGGGGGAATATTCGGTTAGGAATGCGGGAATTGCATATCAGGCGTCGATATTGGCGAGTGTGGCGTTCTCTTCGATGAACTTGCGCCGCGGCTCGACATCGTCGCCCATGAGGACGGAGAACACGCGGTCGGATTCGATAACGTCTTCGATGTGGACCTGCCGCAGGGTGCGCGTGGCGGGGTCCATTGTGGTGTCGAACAATTGCTTGGCGTCCATCTCGCCAAGACCTTTGTAGCGCTGGACGACGACGGAACCCGGGCCTGCCTGGTGATTGCGGATGAAAGCCTTGCGTTGCTCGTCGTTCCAACAATATTCTGAATCCTTTCCTTTCTTGCAGAGATAGAGGGGCGGCGTGGCGATGTAGACGTGTCCGCCCTCGATGAGCTCTCGCATATAGCGGAAGAAGAATGTGAGAATGAGCGTGGCGATGTGGCTTCCGTCGACGTCGGCATCGGTCATGATGATGACGCGATGGTAGCGGAGTCGTGACATATTGAGGGCCTTGGGGTCTTCCTCGGTGCCGACTGAGACTCCGAGCGCTGTGTAGATGTTCTTGATGGTCTCGCTCTCGAAGGCCTTATGCCACATGGCTTTCTCGACATTGAGGATTTTGCCACGGAGTGGGAGTATGGCTTGGAACTTGCTGTCGCGCCCGGACTTGGCGGAGCCGCCTGCGGAATCGCCCTCGACGATGAAGAGTTCGCATTTGGACGGGTCGCGGCTGGAGCAATCGGCGAGTTTGCCGGGGAGTTTGAGGCTGTTCATTGCTCCCTTGCGCTGCACGGTCTCTCGGGCTTTGCGGGCCTCGATACGCGCCGTGGCGGCGAGAATGACTTTATCGATGATGAGTTTTGCCTCCTTGGGATGCTCCTCGAGGTAGTTCTCCATGGCCTCGCTGACGGCGTCGGCGACGGCTTTGTCGGCCTCGGTGTTGCCGAGTTTGGTCTTGGTCTGGCCCTCGAACTGTGGCTCCATCACCTTGACGGAGATGACGGCCGTCAGGCCCTCGCGGAAATCCTCGCGGTCGATTTCGACCTTGACCTTATCGAACATCTTGTTGGCTTCGCCCCAGGCTTTTAGCGTTCGGGTAAGGCCTCGGCGGAAGCCGTTGAGGTGGGTGCCGCCCTCGATTGTGTCGATATTGTTGACGAAGCTGAATATTTTTTCGGAGTATGAATTATTATAGAGTATGGCGACCTCGACTGGCACTGCTCCTTTGTCGTTGCTGATGCAGATGGGCGAGGGGATGAGACGCTCGTTGCTGCCATTGATGTATTGCACGAACTCCTCGAGTCCTTTTTCGGAGAAGAAGGACTCCTTCTTTGGTTCCTGCGGCTCGCCGTTGGCGTCGAGAGAGCGTCTGTCCTCGAGGGTGATGCGGATCCCTTTGTTGAGGAAGGCGAGCTGGCGGAGACGCTTGGCGAGAATCTCGTAGTGGTAGATTGTGGTGGTGAAAATCTCGGCATCGGGGTGGAAGTGTACCCGTGTGCCGGTGTTTTGTGCCTCGCCGACCTCGGCAACAGGGGCGAGTGGCTTGCCCTTGGAATATTCTTGGCGATAGATTTTGCCCTCCCTGCGGACCTCGACGTCCATCTGGTCGGAGAGCGCGTTTACGCAGGAAACGCCGACGCCGTGGAGGCCGCCTGAGACTTTGTAGGAATTCTTATCGAACTTGCCGCCGGCGTGGAGGACCGTCATGACGACCTCGAGAGCCGAGCGGTGCTCCTTCTCGTGCATATCCACGGGGATACCGCGCCCGTTGTCTTGAACAGTGATGGAATTGTCGTCGTTTATGGCTACCTCGATATGAGTGCAATAGCCGGCCATTGCCTCGTCGATGGAATTGTCAACGACCTCATAC
>JAFPDB010000104.1 GCA_017390085.1 Bacteroidales bacterium
ATCATGGACTTCCCGCTCCAAGAGGCCATGATCCGCGCCTTCGGAGAGGGAGAGGGCTGGAGCGACGGCGCTAACCGCCTCTACGACAGCTTCGCCAACGACCTCGTCTACCCCGACCCGATGAACATCCTCATCTTCGGCGAGAACCACGACACCAGACGACTCCTCACCCAACTGAAAGACGACGAGGCGGCCCTCCGAATGGCTATGGCGCTGCTCGCCACCGCACGTGGCATTCCGCAGCTCTACTACGGCACCGAGGCACTCATGAAAGGCAACGGCAACGACGGACACGCCAACATCCGCGGCGACTTCCCCGGAGGATGGGCAGCCGACTCCCTCAACTACTTCACCAATATGCCCGACCGGCAGAAGGCCATGTACGACTACATTGCCCGCCTCTTCAACTTCCGTCAGAATAACATGGCCCTCCGCCGCGGCTCAATGACGCAATACACCACCGAGGGCAACGTCTACTCCTTCTTCCGCTACGACTCCACCACTCGCCAGAAGGTCATGACAATCCTCAACCTCGCCAACGAGGACCGCGTGATTTCTCTCGCCCGCTACGACCAGATTCCAAATGCCCATCTCGTCGGCACCGACATCACCACGGGCAACGCCGTCGACGCGCAAGACAAGATCACCGTCAAGGCCCGCACGGCAATGGTCATCAGCTTGAAATAGAACCTCTACAAACAAACACATACAGACAACAATTACAGAATAAGCAAAACCACAGCAAAATGAACAAGAAAAGCGCATTGGAACTTGCGGCCACTTGCTTCGGATTCGCGGCACTCGCCCTGTCGGGCTGCTCTGCCCCCAAACAGACGCAGGCCGCCGCTCTCGCCTTCGCCGGCGAGACAATCGAACTGGCTTCGCCAGACAATAACCTCAAGGTGACTTTCGGACTCACAGCCGACAGCGTACCCGCATATCAGCTCACTTTTGGCGACAAGACCGTCGTCAAGCCGTCGCGACTCGGCCTCAAACTCAAAGAGGGCGACCTGGCCAAAGGCTTCGTAATTGCCGACAAGAAGACAAGCTCCAAAGACGAGACTTGGACCCCCGTCTGGGGAGAGGAGAGCGAGATTCGCAATAACTACAACGAGCTCTGCGTCAGCCTCAACCAACCGTCGACCGACCGCACCATGGGCCTCACCTTCCGCATCTACAACGACGGCCTCGGCTTTCGCTACGACTTCCCTGACCAAAAGAAACTCAGCTACTTCGTAGTGATGGACGAGCTCACGGAGTTCGCCATGACGGGCGACCACACCGCATGGTGGATTAGCGGCGACTACGACACTCAGGAGTACGACTACACCCAGAGCCGCCTTAGCCAAATCCGCACCCTCGCACCCGGAGCGCGCCAAGAGAACTCCAGCCAGTGCGCCGTATCGCCCACGGCTGTCCAGACATCCGTACAGCTCAAGACCGACGAGGGGCTCTACATCAACATCCACGAGGCCGCCCTTGTCGACTACTCCTGCATGAACCTCGACCTCGACGACAAGAATTTCGTCTTCAAGTCCGCGCTCACGCCCAACGCCATCGGCGAGATGGCTCGTTGCCAGACCCCATTCCACACGCCTTGGCGCACCGTCATGGTGACCGACGACGCCCGCAAGACCCTCGCCTCGCGCCTCATCCTCAACCTCAACGAGCCTTGCGCCTACGAGGATGTCAGCTGGATTAAGCCCGTCAAGTACATGGGCGTTTGGTGGGAAATGATCACCAACAAAAGCACGTGGAGCTACACCGACGACTTCAACAGCGCGCACATCGACACCGACGACTATTCCAAAGCCAAGCCCAACGGCAAGCACGCCGCAAACAACGAGAACGTCCGCAAATACATCGACTTCGCCGCCGCCAACGGCATGGACCAGCTCCTCATCGAAGGATGGAACATCGGTTGGGAAGACTGGTTTGGACATCAGAAGGACTACGTCTTCGACTTCGTCACCCCATACCCCGACTTCGACGTCAAGGCTCTTAACGCCTACGCCAAGAGCAAAGGCATCCGCCTCATGATGCACCACGAGACTTCCGCCTCCATCCGCAACTACGAGCGCCACATGGACGCCGCCTACCAGTTCATGGTCGACAACGGCTACAACGCCGTCAAGAGCGGCTACGTCGGCCCCATCGTCACCCCGGGCGAGCATCACTATGGCCAGTGGGCCGTCAACCACTACCTCTACGCCGTCAAGAAGGCAGCTCAGTACAAGATCTGTGTCAACGGTCATGAGGCCGTACGCCCAACGGGCCTCTGCCGCACCTACCCCAACCTCATCGGCAACGAGAGCGCCCGGGGCACAGAGTATGAGTCTTTCGGCGGCAACAAGCCACACCACACCTGCATACTCCCATTCACGCGTCTTCAGGGCGGCCCGATGGACTACACCCCCGGAATCCTCGACACTCGCATGAGCTTCCTCGACAACACCGACCACAGCACCGTCAACACCACCCTCTGCAAGCAGCTCGCCCTCTACGTCACCATGTACAGCCCTCTCCAGATGGCTGCCGACATTCCCGAGAGCTACCAGAGGTATGCCGACGCCTTCCAATTCATCAAAGACGTGGCCATCGACTGGCAGAAGAGCGTCTACCTCGAGGCCGAGCCTGGAGCCTACCTCACCATCGCCCGTAAAGAGAAGGGCGGCGAGAACTGGTTCGTAGGCGGCATAACCAACGAGTACGAGCGTACCGCAACCGTCGACTTCTCGTTCCTCGACCCGGGAGTCGACTACACCGCAACCATCTACGCAGACGGTCCCGACGCCTCCTACAAGGAAAAACCCGACAGCTACACCATCGAGAAGAAGACCGTCAACAGCGAGACCAAGCTCGAAATCAAGTGCGCTAGTAGCGGCGGTTTCGCCATCTCCGTCATGAAATAAGTTCTCATTTCATATACATTTGCGCCCAAAGGGGCATTATTAGCCAGAGCCCGCAAGACGAAACCGTCTTGCGGGCTTTTCTCGTCCTCCCCCGCCACCTCCGGCTCTCAATGCTTCCGACGACGAGCAGGATAACCTCGTCATCACTTGTCGACGTACGTGTTTCGCTTGCCTTGCCGAAAAGACTTGACTCTTGTTGTCAAGATTCCCTTTTGAACAACTTTTTACGAAGAACACGTCCCCATCATGTAGTTTTTCTAAACAGGGAGAAAAAAAACGCACAGCAAGATCCTTTATCAAGATCTTGCGATGCGCACCAAAATTAGTTGATATGTATAGTTTGGGACGATGTCCTATTCCACGCTCCTACCGCATCGGCTCAAAATGGCATAGCCAATCACGCCGCCAAGAACCGAAGCCACAAAAATCCCAACTTTGGCCTGAACGTGGGCCATCGGGTCGTCAAAAGCGAGCGTCGTCACGAACATCGACATTGTGAACCCTATCGACGCCAAGAAACCCACGCCCACAAGATGCCTCATCGTCATGCCCTCCGGCAACGCGCCGACACCCAACTTCTTAAGAAGCCACACCGAAAGAACTATGCCCACAGGCTTGCCGACCAGCAGACCGAGCATCACGCCCAAAGCCACTCCGCCCTCCGCCACGCTCGCCAAGTCCATACCCACGAACGTCACGCCCGCGTTGCCGAGGGCGAAAATGGGCATTATGACGAACGACACAAACGGGTGGAGCGCGTGCTCCAGACGCTGTAATGGGGGCATGGCGCGCGTGGCGTCGCGACGCACAGAGGCCACAATCTCCAACTGCTCGTCGCCGAGCGTCGGGAAATCGTTGCCGTCGGCCTCCTCAAAATCGTCGTGATGGCCGCGCATCCGGGCGAGGAAATCCTTCTCCGAAAGGGCTGCGTCGGCCGGTATCATGAACGCCGCCAAAACCGCCGAAATCGTAGCGTGTATGCCAGACATCAAGAACGACGCCCATACGCCGGCAATGGCCACTACGGCGTAGAACCAAATGTTCTTCACGCTCATCCTGTTGGCAACGAACATCATCAGCAAGAAGCAAAACCCGGTCATGAGGTCCGCGACGGATATGCTCGACGTGTAGAAAAACGCTATTACGAGGACCGACCCTATGTCGTCGACAATGGCCAAAGTGGTCAAGAAGACTTTTACCGCCAACGGGACTCGCGACCCGAGCATATAGACCACCGCCAGCGCAAACGCTATGTCCGTGGCCATCGGGATTCCCCAACCGCTCGCCGCCGACGTCCCATGATTAAACGCCAAGTAGACCACCGACGGGACCACCATGCCGAAGACCGCGGACCCTATGGGCAACAGCACCTTGCGCAGCTCGCGCAATTCGCCACTGATAAACTCGCGTTTGAGCTCCAGGCCCACCACGAAGAAGAAGAGCGACATCAGGCCGTCGTTTATCCAATGCTCGAGGCTGAAGTCGAAAAACGTCTCACCACCAAACACGAAACCAAAATGCTGCTCGAAGATGTGCGCCCACGACTCTCGCAATGGCGAGTTGGCCAAGACCAGGCTCACCACGACAGAAAGGCCAAGGACTATTCCGCCCGCCTTCTCCTGACGCATGAACTCCTGGATGGGCATGAAGACCCGCTGACTTATCCTCTGTTTGTATTTTCCTATCATCTGCTATTACATTTACGTTTAGAATACTTATCTAATGCAAAGATAACCACTACGTTACAATATTTGCAATTTCATGCCTATATCGAGGTGGAACACATCGAAAAAACCCACCTCTTTATTACTGAATCCGCTCAAGACGTACTTGTCGTTGGTCGTCAGGTTGTAGTAGACGCTCACGCTCTTCCACGGCCGGCGACGGTCGTAGCTTATGTTCAAGTTCAATTGTTGACCAAAGCCCGCTATGAAATGGAACTTTGTCGAGAAGAAGTAGTAGCCCTCGGGATAACGTTCTGGGTTGCTGGTCCAGAACTCATGGCCAATTATGGCGTTGATGCCGGCCGTGGCGCGCAGGGGCGAGAAGCTAACCCACGAGCTGCCTATCGGGAAATCCCACGGCACGAAACATTCGCGGGCCGTAAAGGTCAGCTTGGCGCGGTTGCTCTCCAAGCGCGGCACGAAACCTATCAGCACGTCGGTCTCCCAACGCCTGTTCTTGCCGTAGTCCCAACCCAGGCCGGCCGAGAACATCCCTATGCTGCCCGCGAATTGCAATTTGACGTATTTCGGGATCATGGCCGCGTAGCGTTGCTGATAGCGCGCCACGCGGGCGTCGTAGTGGTTGAAGATGACGGTGTCGTTCTGGGCCGATAGCTTTGCCGGGACGAGCAGGAGGAGAACGGCCAATAATTTAGTAATGTACTGTCTCATAGCTATATCCGTCTTCGGTGATGTCGAAAATCATGTAGGCGCGGTCTTCCACGCAAGTCGTGGTGTAATACGTGATGTCGTCGTCGAATGGGTGTCGGACCTCCATGCTGTGGACGTGTCCGCTGATGTGGAACATCAGGCCGGGTAAACTGAGAATCCGATAGTTGTAATACTCCGCCAGATTATCGTTGAAAGGGTCGTCGTACGGCATGCAATGGGCCACCACGATCGTGCGGTTGCACGAGTCGGGGAAGTGTGTCTGCTCGTCCTTGATAAACGCCATGTCGGGAACGGGCACCGAATAGTTAAACTCCAGCGCATTGGTGTTCAGGCAAATAAACCTCACGTCGCCCGCCGAGAATGAATAGTTGAGCGGCCCCCAGACCTTCGAAAAAGTCTGACGTCCCGTGCCGAGGCAGTCGTGATTGCCAATCACGGCGACGTAGGGGACACGCAGCCCCTCCAGAATGTCGCGTTGCCAAATAAATTCGTCGTTGACACCGAAGTCCGTCAGGTCGCCGCCGTGGACCACGAAGTCTATGTCCGCCCGACGGTTGACATCCGCCACGAAGGCCTCCGTCTCGTCGTACCAACGCTGCGTGTCAGACACGAACGCGAAACGGAAACTACGCCGGCCTGCCGTTATTCGCGCAATCTCCGCGGCGTTGCTTGCGTTAATACCCGTTCGCCCTGTCACCTTGACGCAATACGGGTGATAATCAAATACTTCCTCACATGATGTCAAAGCCAGTGCCAGTGGCAATGCCATGACCGCCAGGCGTACAATTCTACCAATCATTCTGTTGCTATCTATCTGTTGCACGCGAAGATACAATGAAAACGCAAAACTTAATACGAGTTTTCTGTTCTTTTCTTCGCCAAAAACACCGACAAAGCCCTCCTTTTCGGCACAGACAGGACAATTAGCCCCGCAGCTTCACGTTTTTTATGCTACCTTTGAGTAAGGCTACTTCTCCCCACTAATAAATACACTAAAATGAAATACATCGGAGCCCATGTCAGCGCAAGCGGAGGCGTACAAAACGCACCTCAGAACGCAAAAACCATCGCCGCGACAGCTTTCGCGCTCTTCACGAAAAACCAACGCCAATGGACCGCAAAGGACCTCTCTGCCGAGGAGATTGGCGACTTCAAGAAAAACTGCATCGACGCGGGCTTCGCGCCTTGCCAAATCCTCCCCCACGACAGCTACCTCATCAACCTTGGGAACCCAGATGCCGAGAAAAGGGCAAAATCGGTCGCCTCGTTCATCCACGAGACCCGACGCTGCCACGACCTCGGCCTCACGATGCTCAACCTTCACCCGGGCAGCCACCTCAACGAGACGGCGCCAGAGGGCTGCCTCGACCTTATCGCCGAGAGCCTCAACACCGTCTTGCGCGAGACGCGGGGAGTGACGGCCGTGATTGAGAACACCGCAGGCCAAGGCACAAACATGGGCTTCGCGCTTTGGCACATAGCCCACATCATCGAGAGGATCGAAGACAAGAGCCGCGTCGGCGTATGCATCGACACCTGCCACACCTTCGCCGCCGGATACGACATAGCCTCGCCCGAGGGCTACGAAGCGTTCTGGCAAGAATTCGACAGCCTCATTGGACGCGACTACCTCCGCGCCATGCACCTCAACGACTGCCTGAAGCCCCGAGGCTCGAGAGTCGACCGCCATGCGCCTCTCGGACAAGGGACGTTGGGAATCGACGCCTTCCGACGCATCGTCCAAGACCCGCGGACCGACAACATCCCCCTCATCCTCGAGACACCCGACGAGTCGCTCTGGCCCGACGAGATAGCCCTCCTGAAATCTTTCGCATAAAAGGACTCACCCCTACTCCCCAAAACGCTTTGCGCCACGCCGCCGCCATATCGCTCACCCTGCTTTTCGCCCTTCTTGCGGGGGGCGGCGAGGCGGCCGCGCAATCCACAAACCGCAACATATTCACCCGCGCCCACGTCATCGGCAACGACACCGTGCCCGACGTCCGACTCGGAGAGGTCAGGGTCTACGCCCGTGCGCGATTCAAGAACAAGCGCCAGCAGCGCAAGTGGACACGATATATCTACAACGTAAAGCGCGCTTTACCCTACGCCCGCATCTTCTCCAAGGAGCTGAAAATCATCAACGACACCCTCGCCACGATGACGACCGACAAGCAGCGCGAAATCTATCTCGACCAGAAGGAGAAGGAGCTTTTCAAGAAATACGAGAACCAGCTTAAACACCTGACAGTCAGCCAAGGACGTATTCTCATAAAACTCATCGACCGCGAGACGGGCTCAACAAGCTACGAGGTCATCCGCATGCTCAAAGGGCGTTTTAAAGCCTTCTGGTGGCAAGGCATTGCAAGAGTCTTCGGCTCTAACCTGAAGACCGAGTACGACCCATACGGCGAAGACAAGAACCTCGAGAACGTCGTCATGCTCATCGACCAAGGGTATTACTGACACCCCACCCACTATCAGCACCACAAAAGACACCAACAAACACAGATGAAACAACTCCCGCCGCGCCTAACAGCCCTCGCCGCGGCACTCCTTTCGCCCCTACTCTCGTTCGCCCAAGAGGCCACGCCGCCCGACACCCTCGACAGCCCAAGCCTGCCCATACGCGCGGCCGAAGGGCTCATCGACGTGGCGGAGACCGTCCTCGATGCCCTCACCATCGAACGGCAGAATTGCACTCTCGCGCTCTATCCGGCAGGCTCATACTCAGGACGTTCGGGCTTCGCCCTCGGAATCATGCCCATGCTCCAATTCCGTTCCGACCGCCTGCCGCGCCCAGCCACCATCACGCCCGCCATCCTCGTCTCCACAAAACGTATGTTCGAGGTCCAGTGCGACGCCGATGTCTTTTTCAGCCATCGGCTCGACCTCACGGCCAAATTCGAGGCCGCGCGCCAACCCGACGACCTATACTCGGTTGGCAACCAACGACATAAACACTCCATAGCCCGCTACGACTTCAACCGCCAGATGCTCACCGCCGAAATCCTCAAAGGCATTGGCGAGAGCAGCCCTTGGCGGATTGGCGTGTCGGCCGACTTCGACCGGTACCGTTTTACCGACGTCGAGCCCGACGAAGGCCGCGAGGCCGAAGCAGCGCGCCTTGTCCGGAATGCCGACGGCGCACATCTCGGCTTTGGAGTCACCGTCGGAGTCGACTCGCGCGACGACGCCCTATGGCCGCGCCACGGCTCCTACGTCCGCCTCAAAGCATTGGCCTACGCCAGATTATCGGGCAAGAGCGGGCCTTTCGGGGCGGCTACTCTCGACGCGCGGCGATATTTCGGCATTGCCAACCAACACATGGTTCTCGCCCTCCAAGCCTTTGCCGACATCCGGATGGGAGACGCCCCCACGGCAAAACTCGCCACGTGCGGCGGCACGAGACTCGGCCGCGCCATCGGCCACAACCTCAAGTACACCGACGACACCGCATGGCTCGCGCAAGTCGAACTCCGCGCTCCGCTCTTCTGGAGGGTCGGCGCCACGGCTTTCGGCGCGGCCGGCAACGTATGCCACAGCCTGCACGACGTGGCCGACAATCTCCACCTGATGGGCGGACTCGGGCTCAGGCTCGCCGTCTTCGAGGGCAAAGGACTCAACTTGCGCCTCGACGGAGGCATCTCAAACCGCGGCGACAAGGCCATATACTTCAACATCCGTGAGGCCTTCTAATCCTATTCATTTTGTATATTTGAATAAACACATTCAAACCGCCACCCACAAATGAAGAGCATTAAAGAAATCTACCGCATAGGCAACGGCCCGTCGAGCAGCCACACCATGGGACCGCGCAGGGCTGCCGAGATTTTCTCAGAGCGCAACCCCAACGCCGCACGCTACGAGGTGACCCTCTACGGCAGCCTCGCCGCCACGGGCAAAGGCCACCTTACCGACACCGCCATTCTCGACGTACTCACCCCCATAGCGCCGACCGACATCGTTTGGAAACCCGAAATCGTACAACCATTCCACACCAACGGCATGGATTTCAAGGCCTTCGACACCATAGGCAACGAGATTTCCGCATGGCGCGTCTACAGCGTCGGAGGTGGCGCCCTCTCCGACGGCTCGACAGGCGGCGGCGAATGGCAACCCGCCGACCTTTACCCACTGACCCACATGACGGACATAATCCACTGGTGCAGCCATACGGGCAAGAGCTACTGGGAATACGTCAACCAGTACGACGAGAGCGACGTTTGGGATTATCTCGCCACCGTGTGGGAGACCATGAAAGAAGCTGTACACAATGGGCTCGAGAACGAGGGCGTGCTGCCTGGCCCGCTCCATCTGCGCCGCAAAGCCGCCTCCTACTACTACCGCTCGAGCGGCAGCAAACCCAATCTTCAGAGCCGGGGCCTGGTCTTCGCCTACGCCCTCGCCGTGAGCGAAGAGAACGCCGGCGGCGGACGAATCGTCACTGCCCCCACGTGCGGATCCTGCGGCGTATTGCCAGCCGTGCTCTTTCACCTGGCCAAGACACGCGAGTTCTCCGACAAGCGAATCCTACGCGCCCTCGCCACGGCAGGACTCGTCGGCAGCATCGTCAAGGAGAACGCGTCAATCTCCGGCGCCGAGGTGGGATGCCAAGGCGAGGTGGGGGTGGCCTGCGCAATGGCGGCCGCCGCGGCCAATCAGCTCTTCGGGGGCAGCACGACGCAAATCGAGTACGCCGCCGAGATGGGCCTCGAGCATCACCTCGGCATGACGTGCGACCCCGTATGCGGCATGGTCCAAATCCCATGCATCGAGCGCAACGCCTACGCCGCCGCGCGCGCCCTCGACGTCAACCTCTACTCCACATTCTCCGACGGACGCCACCGCGTCTCGTTCGACCACGTAGTGGAGGTCATGAAGCAAACAGGACACGACTTACCCTCCGTCTACAAGGAG
>JAFPDB010000105.1 GCA_017390085.1 Bacteroidales bacterium
GCTGCTCGCACTGGCGCACGTCCTGCCTCAGCTTGACGCAGCGCACCTCCGCCTCCATCATCGGGGCCAGGATGTGCATCAGGCGCACCTTGCCGTCGATGTCGGTCAACCTGTCGGTCGAGATGCCCAACAGGATGCCCACCAGCATGTTACGCTCGTTCTTCACTGGCACCGATATGAAGCCGGTGCCGCCTATCACGTTAAACGGGAGAGTGGAGATTATCGACGCCGCGTCTGCGCTCGCCATAGGCTGCGTATGGCTCCACGAGAACACCGTGCCACGCTGGCACATTGTCCGCTCCGACGAGTCGACAACCATATACTTGTTCTGCCCGGGAAGTTTCTGACACAGAGCCACGACGTGGCAATGCGTCATGGCGGCAATGTCCTCAAGCCGCTTCAGCAAGTCGTTATAACCCACCGACGAGAGCAACTTCTTGACGTTCTCGATGTTCTGCTCCACAAACTCCGCCGCCGACGAGTAATTCCCTCCCTGCGACATGCCGGAGCTGCGCTTTTTCCGGCCAAATAGTTTCTTGAAAATCATGCTCGGACTGACGTTTCTTAACGTTCTATTCACAAATATAATAATTTATTCTCGCTCCACTACGGCGACCCCACCCCGCGCCTATCGCCTTTTTTAACTAACTTTGCCAAATCACGACCATATATAAAACGGCCCTTTTCGTTCACCACCTTTGCTCAGATGGAAAATATCAGGAACTTCTGCATCATAGCCCACATCGACCACGGCAAAAGCACCATCGCCGACCGCCTTCTCGAGTTCACCAAGACCGTCAAGGCTCAAGACATGCAAGCCCAAGTGCTCGACGACATGGACCTCGAGCGCGAACGCGGCATCACAATCAAGAGCCACGCCATACAAATGGACTATGAGCAAGACGGCAAGAAATACGTCCTCAACCTCATCGACACTCCGGGCCACGTCGACTTCAGCTACGAGGTCAGCCGATCCATCGCCGCGTGCGAGGGCGCGCTGCTCGTCGTCGACGCAAGCCAAGGAATACAGGCACAGACCATCTCCAACCTCTACCAGGCAATCGACCACGACCTCGTCATCATCCCCGTCATCAACAAGATCGACATGCCGAGCGCCAACCCCGAGGAAGTGGAAGACGAGATTATCGACCTCATCGGCTGCGACCGCTCAGAGATTCTCCGCGCCAGCGGCAAGACCGGACAAGGAATACCCGACATCCTCCGCGCCATCGTCGAGCGCGTACCGCACCCCGTGGGCGACCCCAAAGCCCCCCTCCAGTGCCTCATCTTCGATTCCGTCTTCAACTCCTTCCGAGGCATCATAGCATACTATAAGGTCGTAGCCGGAGAAATCTCCAAAGGCGACATGGTCAAGTTCGTCGCCACAGGCCGCGAATACGACGCCGACGAGGTCGGAGTCCTACGCCTCGACATGGAACCACGCAAGACGGTCAAGACAGGCGACGTCGGCTACATCATCTCTGGCATCAAGACAAGCCGCGAAGTCAAGGTCGGAGACACCATCACACACGTCGACACCCCATGCCTTGCCGCCATCGACGGCTTCGCCGAGGTCAAACCAATGGTCTTCGCCGGTATATACCCCATCGACACCGCCGACTACGAGGAGCTCCGCGCCTCCATCGAGAAACTCCAGCTCAACGACGCCTCCCTCACCTACACCCCGGAAAGCTCCATGGCCCTCGGATTCGGCTTCCGATGCGGATTCCTCGGACTCCTGCACCTCGAAATCATCCAAGAGAGGCTCGAGAGGGAGTTCAACATGAGCGTCATAACGACAGTCCCCAACGTCACCTACAAAGCTTTCACCAAAAAGGGCGACGTCCTCGAAGTCTACACGCCCTCCGCGCTACCAGAGCCCACCGTCATCGACCACGTCGAGGAACCATACATCAAGGCCCAAATCATCACCAAGTCCGAATACATCGGCCCCATCATGAAGCTGTGCCTGCAAAAGCGCGGCATCCAGACCGGCCAGACCTACATAACGACAGACCGCGTCGAGCTCAGCTTCGACATGCCGCTCGCCGAGATCGTCTTCGACTTCTACGACAAGCTCAAAAGCATAAGCCGCGGCTACGCCTCGTTCGACTACCACCCCATCGGCTACCGACCATCGCGTCTCGTCAAGACCGACATCCTCCTCAACGGCGAACGCGTCGACGCCCTTTCCGCCCTCACCTACATCGACAACGCCGAGTCCATCGGGCGCAAGATGTGCCTCAAACTCAAAGAGCTAATCCCGAGGCAGCAATTCGACGTCGCCGTCCAAGCCGCCATCGGTGCCAAAATCATCGCCCGCGAGACAATCAAAGCCGTACGCAAAGACGTGACCGCCAAATGCTACGGCGGCGACGTGTCACGCAAGCGCAAGCTCCTCGAGAAACAGAAGGAGGGCAAGAAGCGAATGAAACAAATCGGCAGTGTCGAAGTCCCACAAAAAGCCTTCCTCGCCGTCCTCAAACTCGACGACTGACACCCACATACAAAAAAGTATGGCGGGGCGGATGCCATGTGGCACCCGCCCCGCCTCTCTCTGTCAGGCCAACGAGGCCTAATTCGTCTTAAATTTCCAATCTTTCCTTTCGGCCAGCTCTTTATTTGCCTTCTCTATCTTCTTCTCCAGACCGGCCTTGAACGCCGCAATCTTCTTGGCCGCCTCAGGGTCGCCCACGCCAAGTATCTGGAGAGCCAAAATGGCGGCATTCTGAGCCGCATTCAGCCCCACCGTCGCCACGGGAATACCCGGCGGCATCTGGATCATCGACAACATCGAGTCCCATCCGTCCATCGAGATCGAGGCCTTAATCGGAACGCCAATCACCGGCAAAGTCGTGGCGGCGGCAATCACGCCGGGCAAATGCGCCGCGCCGCCAGCCGCCGCAATTATCACTTTCACACCGCGAGCCGCCGCCCCTTCGGCAAAAGACAGCACCTGATGCGGAGTCCTGTGCGCCGAGAGGGCGTTCACCTCAAACGCTATCTCCTGCTGTTCCAAGAAGTTGAGTGCCGACTCCATGACCGGAAGGTCCGACGTCGACCCCATGATGATGCTCACTACAGGTTTCATATTCTTCGTTTTTTATGTTCGTGACGTAAAGTTATTTATTGCAACCCATTTATCGCTCGTCAAAATAAAATTTCATACTTTTGCCAGTTGTTAGGGTCATAGGCACACCACACGCCCTTCCCAACCTATCACTTTACTCTACAATGGCAAGAGTCACCATCCTCGACAAAACTTTCGAGACCTCCTACCCCGAATCACAAATAACACAGGCCGTCGCCAAAGTAGCCGACGCCATCAACGCCGACCTCGACGGCCGTGACCCACTGTTCCTCTGCGTCCTCAACGGCGCATTCATGTTCGCCGCCGACCTCATGAAGAGGGTCTCCATCCCCTCCAAAATATCCTTCGTCAAATTCGCATCCTACTCCGGCACCCAATCCACCGGCGTCATCAAGCAGCTCATCGGCCTCAATGAGGACCTCACCGGCCGGACTGTCGTCATAATCGAGGACATCGTCGACACGGGGATCACCATCGAGAACCTCGTCAAGCAGTGCAAAGAGAAAGGAGCAGCCGACGTCAGGGTCGCCACCATGCTCTTCAAGCCAGGCAACTGCAAAACCCCAACCAAGCCCGACTACGTCGGCCTCGAAATCCCAAACGACTTCATCGTCGGATACGGCCTCGACTACGACGGCTACGGACGCAACATCCCCGAGATTCTCACACTCGTCCAATAACCACCAGCTTTTCCCGATTACACATTCATACTTTTCCATATAGAAAAATGCTCAACATCGTCATCTTCGGCCCCCCGGGCTCCGGCAAGGGCACTCAGAGCGAGAACCTCATTAAGGAATACAACCTCGCCCACATATCCACTGGCGACCTCCTCCGCAAGGAGATCAACACCAACACCGAACTCGGAGCCCTCGCCAAAAGCTACATCGACAAAGGCGAACTCGTCCCCGACGAAGTCATCATCAACATGATCGACTCCTACCTCGACCGCATGGGACGAGTCAACGGAGTCATCTTCGACGGATTCCCGCGCACCGTCGCGCAAGCCGGCGCACTCCGCGACCTCCTCAAGACATACAAGACGGCAATCAACGTCTGCCTCAACCTCGAAGTGCCAAACGACGAGCTCATGAAACGACTCATCGAAAGAGGCAAGACCAGCGGCCGCTCCGACGACAACGAAGAGACCATCGCCAAACGCCTCGCCACCTACGACAACCAGACAAAGCCCGTCCTCGACTTCTACAAGAAAGAAGGCATCGCCGTCAACATCAAAGGCGTTGGAGAAATAAGCGACATCTTCGCCGACATCAAGGCCGCAGTCGACAAGAAGAAATAACACTTCACGACAACACGACCAACAACACACCCTGCCGCCCCTCCCCCACGGACACATCACGCGGGCCGGGCGACAGGGTTTCAACTTCAACACACACACTCATTCAACACACAACCAAACCCATAACACCGTGGCTTCGAACTTCGTAGACTATGTGAAAATATACTGCCGCTCAGGCCACGGAGGCCCCGGCTCAGCCCACCTCCGCCACGTCAAATACATCGAGAAAGGAGGACCCGACGGCGGCGACGGCGGACGAGGCGGACACGTCATCGTACGAGGCAGCGCACAACACTGGACACTCATACACCTCAAATTCGCCCGACACGTCTTCGCCGAAGACGGCGAACAAGGCGGACGCGAAAGAGCATTCGGACGCGACGGCAAAGACCAAATCATCATCGTGCCCCTCGGTACCGTCGTCCGCGACGCCGACACAGGCCAACAACTCTTCGAAATCACCCAAGACGGCGAAGAAAAAATCCTCGCCAAAGGCGGACGGGGAGGCCTCGGCAACTGGCACTTCCGCTCCGCGACATTCCAAACACCACGCTTCGCGCAGCCTGGCGAAGACGGCATCGAGCTCACCGCCATCTTCGAACTCAAAGTCCTCGCCGACGTCGGACTCGTCGGATTCCCTAACGCCGGCAAATCCACACTCCTCTCCGTCGTCTCCGCCGCCAAACCCGAAATAGCCGACTACCCCTTCACGACACTCGTCCCTAACCTCGGCATCGTCTCCTACCACGACGGACACTCCTTCTGCATGGCAGACATCCCAGGCATCATCGAAGGCGCCGCCGAAGGCAAAGGCCTCGGACTCAGATTCTTGCGCCACATCGAACGAAACACCATACTACTCTTCATCGTCCCAGCCGACTCCGAAGACGTCAACGCCGCATACCACATCCTCCTCGACGAACTCAGACGACACAACCCGCAACTCCTCGACAAAACACGAGTCCTCGCCATCTCAAAAGCAGACCTCACAACCGACGACCAAAGGCAAAAAATACAAGACAAACTCCCCACCGACATCCCGACCGTCATCTTCTCCAGCCACACCGGACTCGGAATCCAAAAACTCAAAGACATCCTCTGGCGCGAGATGAACAAGTAACCAGCCTACCCGCTTTCCATTACTAAATTGTTTTAATATCTTTGCGCGTTACTTTAGCAAAATAGTAGCTTCACATAAAAAACAATCTTAAAATGCAGAACAAAGGAGCTGTACGGGCCTTCGCCATAATCCTGGCACTCGTCTGCCTGTACCAATTGTCCTTTACCTTCTTCACCAAAAAGGTAGAGAGCGACGCCAAGGAGGCTGCGGCCGGCGACATTCAGAAAGAAGCCGCCTACCTGGACTCCATCGCCAACGAGCCAATCTACAACTTCCTATGGCTCAAGAAATACACATACATGGAGTGCAAAGGCAAGGAGATCAACTTCGGCCTCGACCTCAAAGGTGGAATGAACCTCGTCCTCGAGGTCAAAGTCTCCGACGTCGTCAAAGCTCTCTCCGGCCACAACACAGACCCCGTCTTCAACCAGGCTATCGACAACGCCATCGAACGAGAGAAGTCATCAACATCCGACTTCATCACACTCTTCGCCGACGAGTTCTCTAAACTCTCACCCAACGGACAACTCGCCACAATCTTCGCCACCGTCGACCTCAAAGACCGCATCGACCTCTCCATGTCCAACAGCCAGGTCATCGCCGTCATCCGCAACGAGACCGACGGAGCCATCCAAAACGCCTTCAACGTCCTCCGCACCCGTATCGACCGATTCGGCGTCGCGCAACCCAACATCCAAGAGCTGGAAAAGAAAGGACGAGTCATGATCGAGCTCCCCGGTGTCACCGACCCTCAACGCGTACGCAAGCTCCTCCAAGGAACCGCAAGCCTCGAATTCTGGGAGACTTACGCCAACAACGACATCCTCTCCAAACTCATCGAAGCCGACGCCGCAACACGAGTCATCATCGCCGACAGCACAAAAACAGTCACCGCAAAACCCGACTCCGCAGCCGCCATCGCCGACTCCACCTCACTCGCCCTCCTCGGCGACAAGGCCGAAAACGACACACTCAACACCCCCACATCACGCGTCGAGAGCCTCTTCACCTACCTCCGACCCATTCAGGCAGGCAACAGCCCGCAAGTCGGCTTCGCTTTCGCCAAAGACCGCAACAAAGTCGAGGAATACCTCGCCTCCGACAAAGTCCGCCGCTCCCTACCACACGACCTCCGACTCCTCTGGAGCGTCAAACCCATCTCAGGCGAACAAGCCACACGCTACTACGGCATCCAATGCAACCCAAGAGAGCAACTCTACGAACTCATCGCCATCAAGCAGACCAGCAACTCCGGCCGCGCCCCACTCGAAGGCGACGTCATAACCAACGCCCGCTCACAAGTTAGCCAAAACGGTGGCGCCCAATACGAAGTCTCCATGAGCATGAACAGCGAAGGAGCACGCAAATGGGCGCAACTCACCAAAGCCAACATCGGACGCTCCATCGCCATCGTACTCGACGGCTTCGTATACAGCTACCCCACCGTACAAAACGAAATCTCCGGAGGCAACAGCCAAATCACCGGCAACTTCACCACCGAAGAAGCCCAAGACCTCGCCAACGTACTCAAGAGCGGCAAACTCCCCGCGCCCGCAACCATCGTCGAAGACACCGTCGTCGGACCGTCACTCGGACAAGAAGCAATCGAGGCCGGACTCTGGTCCTTCCTCATCGCCTTCGTAGCCGTCCTAATCTACATGGTCATCTTCTACGGAGCCAAAGCAGGACTGACCGCCGACTTCGCACTCATCTGCAACCTCTTCTTCATCGTCGGAGTACTCGCCTCCTTCGGCGCCGTACTCACACTACCTGGCATCGCGGGCATCGTCCTCACAATCGGCATGGCAGTCGACGCCAACGTGATCACTTTCGAACGCATCAAAGAAGAGCTCCGAAGCGGACACTCGCTCACCAACGCCATACAGACAGGCTACTCCAACGCCATGTCCGCAATCGTCGACTCCAACCTCACCACATTCCTCACCGCAGTCATACTCTTCACCTTCGGCACAGGCCCCATCCGAGGCTTCGCCACGACACTCATGATCGGTATCGTCTGCTCCTTCTTCACCGCAGTCTTCCTCAGCCGCATCGTCATCGAGCGCCTCGCCGCCAAAGACGCCAACATGAAGTTCAGCACCAAAGCCACTGAGAACTTCCTCCAAAACGCCAAATTCGACTTCCTCGGCAAACGTAAAGCCTACTACATCGTCTACGGCGCCGCAATGCTCATCTGCATCGGCTCACTCGCGTTCCGAGGCCTCTCCAAAGGCATCGACTTCACCGGCGGACAAATCTTCGTAGTCCGCTTCGAGCAGCCCGTCTCCTCCGTCGACATCCAAAGCTCACTCTTCAAAGCCTTCGACGGAGCAAACATCGAAGTCAAAACCTACGGCAACGACAACCAGGTCCGCATCGCCACCAACTACAATGTCGACAACTCCTCCGCCGAAGCCGCGCACGACATCGAGCAGCGCCTCTACGACGGCGTCAAATCCTTCCTCCCCGAGAACGTCGACAAAGACACCTTCCTCGCCGACTATCGCATGAGTTCACAAAAAGTCGGCCCGACCATGGCTTCCGACATGACCGAGAAGGCAATATACTGTATCGTCCTCTCACTCGTCGTCATGTTCCTCTACATCTTCGCACGCTTCCGCAAAGTCGCCTACGGCGCGGCTGCCGTCGTCGGACTGACACACGACGTCATCTTCACCCTCGGCGTCTTCTCGCTCTGCTACTCCATAATGCCATTCTCAATGGAAGTCGACCAGTCTTTCGTGGCCGCCATCCTCACCATCGTCGGCTACTCAATCAACAACACCGTCGTCATCTTCGACCGCATCCGCGAATCCTTCTCGCTCATGCCTAAAGCCGACCCGCTGACCGTCATGAACAGCGCGCTCAACTCCACCTTGATGCGTACATTCAACACCTCCGCAACAACCCTCGTCACGCTGCTCGTCATCTTCCTGCTCGGCGGCGAAGTCATCCGCGGATTCGTCTTCGCAATGTTCGTCGGCATGTTCGTCGGAACATTCAGCTCCATGCTTCTCGCAACGCCCATCGCCTACGAAATCATCGCGCGCAAGGCCAAGAAGAACGCCAAAGCTTAAAACTCGCGCCAGCGAGCAATCCAATATCCGGCGGTCGCCCTCCTGTGAGGGCGACCGCCTTTCTTACGACTACGCGCCTCCTTAGCGCTTCCTTTTTCCATCTCTTTATCATAACTTTGACATGATATAAATAAACACATAGGCAACATGAGATTGTCCGAACTAAATACCGGAGACAAGGCCGTCGTCGTCAAAGTCTTAGGCCACGGGGGCTTCCGCAAGCGCATTGTCGAGATGGGCTTCATCCGCGGCAACTTGGTCGAAGTCCTTCTCAACGCACCACTCCGCGACCCCGTCAAATACCGACTCCTCGGCTACGAAATCTCACTCCGAAGAGAAGAGGCCAAAATGATAGAGGTCATAACGCCAGCCGAGGCCCAAAAAATCAACACGGCCACAACACCGAAACAGCACACACCCTCACCAGAAAACATCGACACGGCCGACGACTGCGACATAATCCCCGACGAAGACACCCTCAAAAAAGCAGCCATCAAAAAACGACGCACCATCAACGTCGCACTCGTCGGCAACCCAAACTGCGGAAAAACATCGCTCTTCAACTTCGCCTCCGGAGCCCACGAGAGAGTCGGTAACTACTCCGGCGTCACAGTCGACGCCAAAGAGGGCCACGCCTCCTTCGACGGCTACGACTTCAACATCGTCGACTTGCCAGGCACCTACTCCCTCTCCGCCTACAGCCCCGAAGAAATGTACGTCCGCAAACAGCTCATCGACAAGACACCAGACGTCATCATCAACGTAATCGACGCCAGCAACCTCGAACGAAACCTCTACCTCACAACGCAGCTCATCGACATGAACCTAAAGATGGTCTGCGCGCTCAACATGTTCGACGAGATGCAAGACCGAGGCGACACGCTCGACCGCAACAAACTCGCCACACTCCTCGGCACGCCCATCGTCCCCACCGTCTTCAAATCCGGCAAAGGAGTCAAAACACTCTTCCACGTCATAATCAACATGTACGAGGGAATCGACTACCTAGACAAGAACGGAAACATCCTCCCAAACGTCGCGCGAGACATCCGTCAATGGCACGACCAGCTCGACAACCAACCCGACGAAACACACGACGAGGACTTCGCAGCAGGCGAAAAACCGCTCCGCAACGTCGCGCGCCACATCCACGTCAACCACGGCCAGTACATCGAGAAAGCCATCGCCGCCGTACAGCAACCACTCAAAAACGACCTCCAACTCCGCGCCAAATACTCCACGCGCTACCTCGCCATCAAACTCCTCGAAAACGACAAGACAACTTGGGACCTTGCCAACAGCTGCCCCGAAGCCAACCTCATCCGACAAGCCGCCGTCAACGCCCAAGAACAAATAAAAGACGACCTGCAGGCCGACAGCGAGACCGCCATAATGGACGCCAAATATGGATTCATACGAGGCGCCCTCGCCGAGGCCGGCTACAAGATGGGCGACAAAATGGGCAGCTACCGCGTCACGCACATCATCGACGCGCTCGTCACCAACCGCTGGCTCGGCTTCCCGCTCTTCTTCCTGCTGCTCTTCATCATGTTCCAAACCACATTCTCCCTCGGACAGCTCCCCATGGACTGGATCGAGGCGGGAGTCGACTGGATAGCGCAAACACTCTCCGACGCCCTGCCACACGGACCCCTCCGCGACATGATAATCGACGGCGCGCTGGCGGGCGTCGGCTCCGTCATCGTATTCCTGCCGCAAATCCTCATACTCTACCTCTTCATCTCGCTCTTAGAGGACTCCGGCTACATGGCGCGAGCCGCTTTCATAATGGACAAGTTCATGCACCGCATGGGACTCCACGGCAAATCCTTCATCCCACTCATAATGAGCTTCGGATGCAACGTACCAGCCATCATGGCCACACGAACCATCGAGAGCCCGCGCAGCCGACTCATCACCATGCTCATCGTCCCCTTCATGAGCTGCTCCGCACGCCTCCCCATCTACATCATGATCGTCGGGTCCTTCTTCGCCCCGGCATGCCAAGCCGCCGTCGTCGTCTCACTCTACGCCGTAGGCATCATCGTCTCAATCATCATGAGCCGAATCTTCAGCCGCTTCATCATGCGCGACGACAACACACCATTCGTCATGGAACTCCCACCCTACAGATTCCCGACCGCAAAAGCCATCCTGCGCCACACATGGGAGAAAGGACGACAATACCTCCGCAAAATGGGTGGCATAATCCTCGTCGCCAGCATCATCGTATGGGCCCTCGGCTACTTCCCCGTCGACAACTCGCTCGACCGGCAGGCGCGCCAAGAGCAAAGCTACATTGGCAAAATCGGCAAAACCATCGAGCCAATCTTCCGACCGCAAGGCTTCACCTGGAAACAAGACGTCAGCATCATCGCGGGCATCGGCGCAAAAGAAATCGTAGCCTCATCACTCGGAGTCCTCTACGCCGACGACGACTCCTTCGCCAACGACGACACCCTCAACCCCGACGAACAAAGCAGATACGCCAACCTCCGACAAAAAATGGAAGCCGACGGCATGACACAGGCCAACGCCTACGCCTACCTCCTCTTCATCCTGCTCTACTTCCCTTGCCTCGCCACCGTCGCCGCCGTAAAAGCCGAAACAGGATCCTGGCGATGGGCGCTCTTCCTGGCCGCCTACACGACTGCCGTCGCTTGGATAATATCAGCAATTTTCCACATGGCGGCAGTACTATTCTTTGCGTAAATTTTGTTTTTTAAATAAAATCACTATAATTTCGCAAAACAAACCTGTAAAACATCGAAAATGGCCAACGAAACATCAAAAGGCAACAGCCTTCGCAAAGAAATCAACGAGCGCTTCTGCCAAGCCGTCAACTTCCTGATTCAAAACAAAATGGCGCACAACAAGAACGAGATCATGGAAAAACTCGATCTCTACCTCGGACGCCTCTCACTCATCCTCTCCGACAAAGGAAACGCCTCACCCGACAACCTCGCAAAACTCTCCACCGTCTACGGCATCTCACCCGAATGGCTCCTCCTCGGCACAGGCCCCATGCTCACACCAAAAGCCAAAGTCATTGAGCCAAAACGAAAAGACCCACTCGTAGACTCCCTCCCACTCATCCCACTCACCGCACTCGCCGGATTCAACGGCATCGACGAGCCAGGCATCAAGCTCGACGACTGCGTTCGATACCTCGTACCCGAATTCGCGCAAGCAGGAGCCGACTTCCTCATCAGGGTGCAGGGCAGCTCCATGATTCCGACTTTCGCCAGCGGCGACCTTGTCGCCTGCAAAAAACTCGACTCCGATTCTTGGATCGACTACGGCGAGACATACGTCATCGACGGCGCGCAAGGCATCATGATTAAAAGAATCTACAACGACCCCGCCGATTCCGACAAATTCCTTTGTCGCAGCGACAATCCCGACGTGCAACCCTTCACCATTCTAAAATCCGAAGTGCGAAGCCTCTCCAAAGTCCTCGGCGTAGTCCGACAGTTCTAAAGCACCACTCCCCTACACTAACCCCATACTCACACCCACTTGAACACCCTGTCTGCCCCAAAAGGCGGACGGGGCGGTTTTGCCTCACAACTCCTCCTGCTCGCCGCCCCAGTCATCGCCTCCCAAGCCAGCTCAATGCTCGTCAACATGGCCGACACCTTCATGGTCGCCAAACTCGGAGACGTCCCGCTCGCGGCCGTCTCGTTCGCCGGCAACCTCTCCGTGCCATTCATGTTCTTCGGCATAGGCTCCGCGGCCACTACCACGCCCCTCATCGGGCGAAGGCTCGGAAGGGGCGACACAGAGGCAATAGCGCAAATAATAGCCCACGCGCGCCGCTTCAACTGGCTCGTCGTACTGGCCCAGCTCGTCATCCTCGCCGCGCTCGACATCCTCATGCCCTTCATGGGCCAACCCGACGAAGTAATCAGCATCGCCCAGACATTCCTCCCCATCTACGCCGCCTCGCTCATCGGGCAGCAGATGTTCGTATGCTCGCGCACCATAATCGAGGGCATGCAAGACACCACCACACCCATGATCGTCGGCCTCGCCTGCAACATCCTCAACATCGCCCTCAACATCCCACTCATCTTCGGCTTCGGCAACTTCGACGGACTCGGCCCCCACGGCGCCGCCATCAGCACCCTCGCCTGCCGGACCCTCATGTGGCTCGTCATGGAAAACATCCTGCGCCGACGGCTCCGCAAACTCAACATCGCGCCACGCCCCGCCAACTCCCACAACCTCACCCTCTGGCTCCTCAAAATCGGACTCCCCTCCGGCGCTCAAGCCTTCATCGAGTGCATAGGATTCGCCATGGGCGGCATAATGATGGGATGGATAAGCACACAAGCCATCTCAGCCCACCAAGTCGTCAACGCCTTCACCAGCACCACATTCCTCATGGTCTCCGGCCTCGCCACAGCCATAACCATCAAAGTCTCACTCGCCTCCGGCTCCAACGACAAAACCGCCGCGCGCCACTACGCCCTCACGGGCATCGCCCTCGGAGCCCTCTTCATGGTCGCCACGGCCGCCCTCTACGCCCTCGGCCGCCAATACATACCCTCACTCATCATCACCAACCCCGAAACCCTCGCCATCGCCTCGTCAATAATGCTCGTCGGCGCCGCATTCCAAATCTTCGACGGCCTGCAAGTCACCGCACTCGGCGCACTCCGCGGATTCGCCGACTTCGCCTACCCCGCCCGCGTAGCCGCCGTCTCATACGCCCTCACGTGCATCCCCGTAGGCTACTTCTGCGCCTTCATCCTCAACCTCGGGCCAGCCGGCGTCTGGTGCGGCTTCACAGCCGGCCTCGCCCTCGCCGCGACCCTGCTCCTTTGGCGTCTGCGCAAAAAATTCTTGGCCGACTAATACGTGCCTTTCGTAGATTCCACCCCACACCCTTCCCGAAAAAAAGCTATCTTCGCACAACGACCATGGATTTCAGCAAAGCCATACCCAAATACCTTGCGGAGAAAGATAACCAAATCTGGCTCGTCCTCTTCACTGCCGTATTCTCACTCGTCTTCATCAACCTCTTCGAACCCTACGGCTCGCGAGATTGGATAAGGGGCGGCATGTCAGACACGCGCTACTTCCTGCTCTCCTCCCTCCTCGTCCTCATCGGTATGGTCGTCGTGAGCATCAGCCGCATCATCTTCTACCACCATTGTGTCAAACTCCGAAGGCCCATCGCCATATGGGCCTACCTGCTCTGGATAGCCGCGGAGTTCCTCGCCATATCTTTCGCCTTCTCCATCCTCGAGATATTCTTCTTCCACGACACCCGCGAATTCTCCATACTCCTCAAAATCTCGCTCCGCAACACGGCCTGCATCCTCTTCCTCCCCTACGCCTTCTCCTGGCTCTACTTCTCCTGGCGCGACAAAGACCGAAGGCTCAAAGCCATCAGCGAATACCGCAACACACACGGGGCGGCCGCCACACCTGACCAAGACAAACAGATGGTCAACTTCCTCGACGCCAAAGGCGAACTCAAACTCGCCATCAACGTCAACGACCTCATCTACATCAAAGGAGCCGACAACTACCTCACAGTCCACTACCGCGACGGACAGCACACCAGCTCCTCCATGGTCAGAGGCACCTTCAAATCCATCGAAGACGACATGAGGGACAAAGGCATCATCCGGTGCCACCGCTCCTACATGGTCAACAGGCGGCACGTCCGCATCTTCGAGAAGTCAAAAGACGGCTTCGTCGTCAAACTCGACACCCCCACCCCAACCTCCATCCCCGTATCAAAAAACTACTCCCAAGATGTCTTCGAACTCTTTGGCCAATAAAACCCTCACCCTCGCCATCTCAGTCGCCACAATCACAGCCTCCCCCTCCTGCCGACAACAACCAGACCCCAACCTCACACAACACGCCATAAGCGTCTCCAACCCCGCCATGGCATTCTTCGTCGGCCGACTCGTCACCGACACCATCCACGTCAACACACTCATACCCCAAGGAGCCGACCACGACAACTACTCACCGCGCCCAAGCCAGCTCCAGACACTCAACAACTCCACGGCCTACATCGCCTACGGCCCTCTCGAATTCGAGACCACATGGCGAAAAAGGCTCACCGACGCCGCCCCAGACATGAAATGGGTCGAAGTCAACAGCCACGTCGACCAAATCGCCGACGACCCTCACTACTGGCTCTCGCCGCGCCAAGCCCGCCACATGGCCGCCGACATCGCCCACGCCATCAAACAAGCCTTCCCCTCAATCGCCCAACACACCGACTCCGCGCTCGCCGCGCTCCAAGCCGACATCGACTCCGCCGACTCACTCCTAACCAAAGCAGCCCAAGACAACCCCGGACGCCCCTTCGTAATCTACCACCCCGCCCTCGCCTACATAGCCCGCGACTACGGATTCCGACAACTCTCCGTCGCATCCGAAGGAGTTTCGCCGCAACCACGCCACTACGCC
>JAFPDB010000106.1 GCA_017390085.1 Bacteroidales bacterium
AGACTCTTCATTTTGTTTGTATTTTAAGCGTTTTGAGTGACAGTTAACGGAATGGATTTAGATAATCTTCTCGATTTGGTCGAGGTTCCGCTTGACGTCTTCGGCGGAGACGACATAATCTTGCAGGCTGCCGCTGAGGTACTGGTCGTAGGCTGCCATGTCGATTAGGCCGTGTCCGGATAGGTTGAATAGAAGGACTTCCTGTTTTCCATGCTCCTTGCAACGGTTGGCCTCTCGGATGGCTGTGGCAATGGCGTGGCAGGACTCTGGGGCCGGTATTATGCCTTCGGTCTGCGCGAAGAGGAGGCCTGCTTTGAAGCTCTCGAGCTGTGGGATGTCGGCGGCTTCCATGAGCTTGTCTTTGAGGAGTTGGCTGACGATGACTCCCGCGCCGTGGTAGCGCAGTCCTCCGGCGTGGATGTTGGCGGGCATGAAGTTGTGTCCGAGCGTGAACATGGGGAGGAGGGGGGTGTAGCCTGCGACGTCGCCGAAGTCGTATTGGAAGACGCCTTGCGTGAGCTTAGGGCATGAGGTGGGTTCGGCGGCCACGAAGCGCGTGTTTTTGCCATTCTGGATGTTGTGCCTCATGAACGGGAATGCGATTCCGCCGAAGTTGGATCCACCTCCAAAGCAGGCGATGACGACGTCGGGGTATTCGCCGGCCATTTCCATCTGTTTTTCGGCTTCGAGGCCGATGACTGTCTGGTGGAGTGTGACGTGGCTGAGTACGGAGCCGAGTGTGTATTTGCAGTTTGGGGTCGTCATGGCGAGCTCAACGGCTTCGGAGATGGCGGTGCCGAGCGATCCTTGGTTGTTGGGGTCGTTGGTTAGGATGTCTTTGCCGGCCCTGGTGGACATGGAGGGTGAGGCTGTGACTTGTGCGCCAAAGGTTTGCATGATGGCGCGGCGGTATGGTTTCTGGTTGTAGCTTATCTTGACTTGATAGACGGCGGCTTGGAGCCCGAAGACGGATGCTGCGTAGGCGAGCGCGCATCCCCATTGGCCGGCGCCGGTCTCTGTGGTGACGTTGGTGACGCCTTGCTGTTTGCAGTAGTAGGCTTGCGCGAGGGCGGAGTTGAGTTTATGTGAGCCGACAGGGCTGACGCTCTCGTTCTTGAAGTAGATGTGGGCGGGAGTGCCGAGCGCTTTCTCGAGTCCGTAGGCTCTGACGAGTGGTGTGCTTCGGTAGTTTTTGTACATGTCGCGGACGGGGTCTGGGATGTCGATCCAGGTGTCGGTCATGTTGAGTTCCTGCTGGGCGAGTTCTTCGGCGAAGATGGGGTAGAGGTCTTCGGCCGTCATGGGTTGGCGTGTCTTGGGGTGGAGTGGGGGGAGTGGCTTGTTGGGCATGACGGCCGCGATGTTGAACCATTGGCGGGGTATCTGGTCTTCGGGGAGGATGTATCTTTTTTGTTGTTGGTTCATTGGTGTTGTTTTTTTGGTATTTCGGGGTGTCGGATAGTATAACAAAAGTAGTAAAAATCTTCAGTATGTTTAAAAATGGGCTTGTGCGCAAAGACAAAGCCGGCGGGAGCGTGTCTCGCCGGCTTATGGGGTGTTGTTTTTGACGACAGTGTTTTTAGTATTCGTCTTCGTTGAAGAAGAAGTCTTCGTTGCTTGGGTAGTCGGGCCAGATGTCTTCGATGCTTTCGTAGACTTCGCCGTCGTCTTCGATTTCTTGGAGGTTCTCGATGACCTCCATCGGTGCGCCGGAGCGTGTGGCGTAGTCGATGAGCTCGTCCTTGGTGGCTGGCCATGGGGCGTCCTCAAGTTTTGAGGCAAGTTCAAGAGTCCAATACATAGTTTAAATATTTATAGAACCTTAACAAGGCGCGAATATATGAAAATATTCGTGGCGTGTTGTGTTTGTGTGGAATAATGTTATTGGCCGATGTCGTCGAAGTTGTATCCGACGTAGACGTCTTCTTGTGTCTGCATGTCGGGCGGTATTTGGAGTTTGAGGAATATTTGTTCTTTGTTTTTTGGTCTGTAGTCTTCGAGCCATCGGAATCCTGCGAGCTTGTTGTCTTTTTCGCCGAAGAGGAGTGGGGGGTTCATGTTTCCGGTCGGGGAGACTCTCATTATTATGGTGTCGATTTTCCGTTCTTTGAGGTGGATGCTCATGTTGCTGCTCTCGGCTCGGTTGACGCCAATGAGGTTTGGCCCGTCTTTTGGGTAGTAGATTGTCTGTCCGTTGCCGTCGACGTCGATGAGGTAGAGGTCGTTGTTTCGGATGTGTCCGGTGATGAGTTTTCCTTTGACTTGGTCGAAGCCGACGGAGTCTGGTTCTTGGGAGATGATGAATGCGGCTTCGATGAGTTCGGCTTTGTAGATGGCCTGGTTTCGGGTGAAGAGTTTGATGGTGTTGGCGGTCATCTGGCTTCCTTGCGACCAGACGACGGGGAGGGTGTAGAGTGTGGCGATGGAGTCTCGGAAGTCGAAGACGAGGGAGTCGCATCGTGCTTGGAGGTCGGTGCGGAAGGCTTTGACGTTGTGGAATGCTTTGATGAGCCGGCTGGTGTCGGCGAGTGGCACGATTCGGAATGTGTCGGCGTGTAGGAAGAGTGTGTCGGCGTTGTAGGCGTGTTTGAGGATTGGCCGTCGTGTGGCGAGTGCTTCTTGGGTGATTTCGTTGTAGAATCCGTAGTCGCCGAGGATGGCGATGTTGTTGGTGGAGTCGGTGAGGATCATGTCGTCCCAGGCGGTTCCGAGTCCGGTCCGTCGTTGGTAGAGTATTGTTTTTCCGATGAGTGTGCTTTTGTTTTTTACGGAGTGGAGGAGGTTGTTTTTGAGGAGTTTGGCGGTCTCGGAGTGTGTGTCGTACCAGCCGTTGTGGCTGTTGATGATGGTGGAGTCGGACGTAGTGATTGTTGTCGGCCCGAGGATGGATACGACTTCGGTTCGGGTGTTGAAGGCGGCGGTGTCGGATACGAGGTGGTATTTTGGTGAGGTTCCGACGACGTTGTCTTTGAAGAAGACGTCGTTGGTCATGGGGTGGTAGATTCCTCGTTCGGATGTTAGTGTGTTGTCGTTGTTGACGACTTTTCCGCCGTTGTAGAAGTAGGCGATGTCGAGTCGTCGGTCGTAGTCGAGGTGTTCGGTGTAGAGCCAAGTGTCGCCTTTGTTGGCGCGGACGTTTTGACGAACTCGCGCGAGGTTTTGGTCGCCGAGGTATGTGAGCCGGTCGCCGTAGAGGTGTACGGAGTCGTTTTGTATGACGTGGACGCTGCCGTAGCATACGACGACGTTGGAGTCGTTGTACATGTAGGCGCTGTCGCAGTGTAGGATGGTGTTGAGGTGTGAGAGTTTGACGTTGCCGTTGAGTGATTGTGTGTTTTTTCCGATTTTGTCGTCGTGTCGGAGGACGTCTGCTCGGTCGATTTTGATTCTGATTGTCCGCTGCGCCTGTACGGAGGCGCAGAGAGCGAGGGCGAGTATAGACAGGAGAAGTGTCCGTGTCATTGGTTCCATCCTTTGTATTGGAAATCGCATCCTTGCCATTGTGGTGTGATGACGACGTATGTTTCTTTTTGTTTTTGTCGGATCCAGTCGTCGAGGATTTGCTTTCGTTTTTGGTTTTCGACGAGTGTTTTGAGGAGGTCGTAGTCGTCGTTGATGTTGGCTTTGTGTGGTTGGTGGCGTTTGACGAGTCGTACGATTCGGATTGTTTCTTTTCCTTTTCGTTCGTCGATCATTGTGAAGGGTTTGGAGATTTGTCCTTCTTGGAGGTTTTGGATGGCTTTGGCTATTTCGGCCGGTATTTGTGAGAGTTGGAATTTGAAGGTGCCGTCTTCGGGGTTGGCCATCATTCCGCCGTTGGATCGGGAGTCTTTGTCCATGGAGAAGTTGGCAGCAGCTTGTTCGAATGTGAGTTTGTTTTGGTCGATGTAGTGGAGGACGGTGTCCATGAATGCTATTCCTTTTTTCCGGCTTTCGGTGGAGACTTTGGGTTTGAGGAGGATGTGTCGGCAGTTGACTTTGTCTCCTTTCCGGTCGATGAGTTGTATGATGTGGAATCCGAATTCGGTCTCGACGATTTTGGATACTTTGCCTTTTTCTTTGAGGTTGAATGCGACGGCGGAGAATTCGGGTACGAATCCTGTCTTGGAGTACCAGCCGAGGTCTCCCCCTCGCGCGGCTGAGCCCGGGTCTTCGGAGTAGAGTACTGCGAGTGTGGCGAAGTCGCGCCCTTCGGATACTTGTTTTTGGAAGTCGCGGAGTCTTGTTTTTATGCGGTCGATTTCTTTTTGCTCAATTTCGGGGTAGACGAGTATTTGTTGGAGTTCGTATTGCGCGGGGACGAGGGGTATGCTGTCTTTGCTGATGGAGTTGTAGAAGTTGCGGATGTCGGCGGGGGTGACTTTGACGTCTTGTGTGATTTTTTGCTGCATTCGTTGTGTGATGAGCTGTGTGCGGACGGTCTCTGTCTGGTCTCTGCGGATTTGCTGGAGTGGTTTTTTGAAGTATTCTTCGAGTTTGTCTTGGCCTCCTACTTGTTGTGTGAAGTAGTTGAGTCGGGTGTCGACTTGCTGCATGACTTCGGAGTCTTTGACTTCGACGCTGTCTAGGGCGGCCTGGTTGAGCATGAGTTTTTGTATGAGTAGTTGCTCGAAGATGTGGCATTTGATGTCGCCGTTGAAGTCGGCTCCCTCGATTAGCGCTTGTCCGTATTGGTATTCGATGTCGGAGGCGAGTATGGCGTCGTCGCCGACGGAGGCTACGACCTCGTCGATGAGCTTGGTTTGGGCGTATGTGGTAGATATGGCCGCGAGTGAGATGGTGAGCGCGAGCGTTATGTGGCGTAGAGTTGTCATTTATTGTCGTAGTACTTTATTGAGCCGTTGTTGGCGGCTTGTTCGTATATGTCGGCGTTTGCCTTGTCGAGGAATTGGAGTTTGCGTTTGGAGACGAGTATCTCTGTGATTGTTTTCCTGACGAAGTCGATGGGTGCTATCTGGCCTGCCGGTATTGCCTGGGTGACTTTGAGGATGTAGATGTTTCCGTCTTTTTCAGTTTTGATGAGCGGTTGTTTGAGTGCGGCCCGGAAGTCGGCGGGGAGCAGGTCGGCGGGGAGGAATGGTCTGATTTCGGAGACGGAGGTCCATGTGTCGAAGGAGCTCTTGTATTTTGAGGCGTGCTGGAATAGGTATTCCTCTATTTTGAGGGAGGACTCCTCGTTGAAATTGGAGAGGGTCTTGAAGAATTCCTTCTGGTCTGGGGAGTTGGCGGGGATGACGGCGAAGCATCCCTTGAATGCGGGGTCGGAGAGGGTGAAGCTTTGCTTCATCTGGTCGTAGTAGGCCTGGATGTCGTCGTTGGTTATTTGTGGTTTGAACTTTTGCTCAACGAGTTTGTTCTGATAGGTTTCAATGATGAGGGAGGCGCGGTATTCGTTGACGGATTGTTCTATGTCTTCGGTTTCGGTGGAGAGGTATTCGGAGGCTTTTTGGAGGAGGACTTGCCGGTGGACCCATGCGCGGATGTATTTGTCGGCGAAGACGGCGCTATCGGCTGGTGAGGCGACGGCAGGGAGAGCGGAGAGCAATTGGGTTCGGGTGAGGGTTGCGCTTCCTACTTGGGCGACAGGTGTGTCGCCTTGTTGTTTGTCGGAGCATGCAGCTAAGGCTGTCGCTATGATTATGTATGTGAGGATTAATGATTTGGCTCGGGGCATTATTGATAAGTGGGGTTGCTGGTGTGGTGCCTGTTAGTGTGGGTTATGTTGGGCAAAAGTAAAACCAAAGAGGTTATAAAAAAAGAGAGGGGAGAAAATTCTTCCCTCTCTGTATTTGTAAACGCAGAAGTTCTTATTCTGCGGCGGTCTCGGTGGCCTCAGCAGCTGGAGCTGCGGTGTCGGCGGACTCGGCTTTCTTGGAGCGGCTGCGGCGTGTACGCTTCTTCTCTTCTGCTTTTTTGGGGGCAGTGAGCATATTTGCGTTGTAGTCGACGAGCTCGATGAAGCACATCTGCGCGGCGTCTCCTTCGCGGTAGCCAGTCTTGAGTATTCGGGTGTAGCCTCCGGGGCGGTTTGCCACTTTGGGCGCGATCTCGGTGAAGAGTTCTTTGGTGGCGGCGTTGTTCTGGAGGTGCTTGAAGACGAGTCGTTGCGCGTTGCGTTTCTCGTCGACGGTGGTGAGATTCTTGGTCTTGTTGATGAGGGGCTCAACGTAGACTCGCAAAGCCTTAGCCTTGGCCACTGTGGTCGTTATCCTTTTGTGGAGGATGAGCGAGATGGCCATGTTGGAGAGCATAGCTTTACGATGGGAGCTCTTCCGACCAAGGTGGTTGAATTTCTTATTATGTCTCATCGTAATTATTCTTTATCGAGTTTGTACTTTGACGTGTCCATGCCGAATGAGAGGTTGAGGTTGGCGAGCAGGTCGTCGAGTTCGGTGAGGGACTTTTTGCCGAAGTTTCTGAACTTTAGCAGGTCGTTCCTGTGGTAGGTGACGAGCTCGCCGAGTGTCTCGACTTCGGCGGCTTTGAGGCAGTTGAGGGCGCGGACTGAGAGGTCCATGTCGCTCAGTTTGGTTTTGAGGAGCTGCCTCATTCGCAGTACTTCCTCGTCAAATTCGTCGCCGCCGGGTTTCTCATTTTCGTCCATGGTGATCTTGTCGTCGGAGAAGAGCATGAAGTGGTAAATGAGGATTTTGGCGGCCTCCTTGAGTGCATCTTTGGGGTGGATGGAGCCATCGGTCGTTATCTCGATGTTGAGTTTCTCGTAGTCAGTCTTTTGCTGGACACGATAGTTTTCGACCTTGTAGTTGGCGTTGACGATGGGTGTGAAGATGGAGTCGATAGCGATTACGTCTACGTCGTCGGTTTCGATTTCGTTTTCTTCGGCCCTGACGTATCCACGTCCTTTGTTGATGGTGAAGGTCATGTTGAATTTGACATCCTCGTTGAGGTTGCATATTACGAGGTCGGGGTTGAGGACTTCGAAGTTGTGCATGACCTTGTTGAAGTCGCCTGCCGTTATTTGGTTCTGGCCGGTGATTTTGAGGTTGACTACCTCGGACTCGTCGGCGAGACGGCGGAAGCGGACTTGTTTGAGGTTGAGGATGATTTGGGTGACATCGTCGATGACGCCCGGGATTGTAGCGAATTCGTGCTGGACGCCGTCAATTTTGATTGAGGTGATGGCGTAACCTTCGAGGGAGTTGATTAAAATTCTTCTTAAGGCATTTCCAATGGTAATGCCATAACCGGGTTCAAGAGGACGGAATTCGAAACGACCGAATTTCTCGTCGTTCTCGAGCATTATGACTTTTTCGGGTTTTTGGAAAGCTAAAATTGCCATAAGAATTATTTTATTTAGAGTAGAGGTCGACGATCAGTTGCTCCTTTATGTTCTCTGGGATGTCGGCTCTCTCAGGGAGGTTGAGGAAGGTGCCGGCGAGTTTGTTGGCGTCCCATTGGAGCCAAGAGTAGCGTGCGGCGCTGTTGGATGCGAGGGAATCGGTTATGACCTGGAGGGACTTGCTTTTCTCGCGTACACCTACTTCTTGTCCGGGTTTGACTCGGAAGGAGGGGATGTTTACGACGCTGCCGTTGACGACGATGTGCTTGTGGCTGACGAGCTGTCGCGCAGCGGCGCGTGTTGGTGCTATGCCGAGTCGGTAGACGACGTTGTCGAGGCGAGATTCGAGGATTGCGAGGAGGACTTCGCCGGTGACGCCTTTGGAGCGCTTAGCGTCGGCGTAGGCGATGCGGAATTGGCGTTCGAGGACTCCGTAGGTGTATTTAGCCTTTTGTTTCTCTTTGAGTTGCTGGCCGTACTCGGAGAGTTTGCCTCTGCGGTTTTGTCCGTGCTGTCCCGGGGGATAGTTGCGGTGTTCGAAATACTTGTCTGGACCGAAGATGGCTTCGCCGAATTTGCGTGCGATCTTGGTTCTTGGGCCTGTGTACCTTGCCATTGTTTGTTTTTTGACTTGTCAATTTTGATTTTAAATGATGAATATGGCAGCCTCTAGATTATAAGTGTACAATCATACCATTCATTATTCAAAATGCAAAATCAGAAAACTTTGAAATAGGGTTTGAGATTAGACTTTGCGTCTTTTTGGAGGACGGCAGCCGTTGTGTGGCAGCGGCGTTACGTCGACGATTTCGGACACCTCGATGTTTGCTGCGTGGATTGCCCTGATGGCGGCCTCGCGGCCGTTACCGGGTCCTTTGACGTAGACTTTGACCTTGCGGAGGCCGAGGTCGTAGGCTACTTTGGCACAGTCGGTGGCTGCTGTCTGTGCCGCGTACGGGGTGTTCTTTTTGGAGCCTTTGAAGTTCATCTTACCAGCGCTGGACCAAGAGATTGTCTGGCCCTGGTTGTTGGTGAGGGTGATGATGATGTTATTGAAGGAAGAGTGGATGTGAGCCTCGCCTTGGGCCTCGACTTTGACCACTTTCTTTTTTTGAGCGCCTGTTTTCTTAGCCATGTGATCAATTATTTAGTAGCCTTTTTCTTGTTAGCGACAGTCTTCTTCTTTCCCTTGCGGGTTCTAGCGTTGTTCTTAGTTGACTGGCCGCGAACTGGGAGACCGAGACGGTGGCGTATGCCACGGTAGCAACCGATGTCCATGAGTCGTTTGATGTTGAGCTGGACTTCAGAGCGGAGCTCTCCTTCGACTTTGTAGTTGGCACCAATAATTTCGCGAACTGCCTGGATTTGGGCGTCAGTCCAGTCGGTTACTTTTACACTACGATCGATCCCGGCCTTCTGAAGGATTTCTACTGCTGTGCTCCGGCCGATACCGTAAATGTAAGTCAATGCGACTTCGCCGATCTTGTTAGATGGGACGTCGACTCCTGCGATTCTTGCCATAATTGATTAACCTTGACGTTGTTTAAGTTTGGGGTTCTTCTTGCAGATCACGTACAAGCGACCCTTGCGGCTGACGATTTTGCAGTCAGCGCTGCGTTTTTTTATGGATGCTCTAACTTTCATTGAGTAAGTTATTTGTAGCGATATGAGATACGGCCTTTTGTGAGGTCGTATGGTGAGATTTCCACCTTAACCTTGTCTCCGGGGAGGATCTTGATGTAGTTCATGCGCATCTTGCCGGATATGTGCGCGGTGATGACATGTCCGTTTTCAAGTTCGACCCTGAACATGGCGTTCGACAGGGCCTCTTTGATTGTTCCGTCTTGTTCTATTGACGATTGTTTGGGCATACGGTTGCTTTAAATTCGGACGCAAATGTAACACAATAAGATGGTTTTGACAAACTTGTGTTTGTCAAAAAGTCTCCCTGCCGGTTTTTATCCGGGCAGGGAGTTTTGATTGGTGTTATCTGAGCGCTGGGCCGGCAGAGCGTCCCATGATGCGTCCTGATTTCATTAGGCCGTCGTAGTGCCTCATGAGGAGGTGGCTCTCGATTTGTTGGAGCGTGTCGAGGACTACGCCAACGAGGATGAGGAGTGATGTTCCGCCGTAGAACTGAGCGAAGGATGCCTCTACGCCCGCGATTGTGGCGAAGGCTGGGAGGATTGCGACTATGGCGAGCATTATGGAGCCGGGGAGGGTGATGCGCGACATGATCGTGTCGATGTACTCAGCGGTGGGCTTTCCGGGTTTTACTCCTGGTATGTAGCCGTTGTTCTTCTTCATGTCTTCGGCCATTTGCTGCGGGTTCATGATGAGCGCAGTGTAGAAGTAGGTGAAGATGACGATGAGGAGTCCGAAGGTGAGGTTGTACCAGAATCCGGTGAAGTCGGAGAAGGTGGCGACGAAGCCTTGTGAGCCTTCTTGGTTGACGAAGCCCATGAATGTTACGGGGAGGAACATGAGTGCTTGGGCGAAGATGATAGGCATGACGTTTGCCGCGTTGATTTTGAGCGGTATGTATTGCCTTACGCCGCCGTACTGCTTGTTGCCCTCGATTCGTTTGGCGTATTGGACTGGGATTCGGCGCGTGGCTTGCACGAGCGCGATGGTGCCGACGAAAACGAAGAAGAGGACTACGAATTCGATGAGGAGGGCCACGAGTCCGCCGTCGCTGTTGTTGACGGAGAGCTTGTTGGCGAACTCAGCGATGAGCGAGTGGGGGAGGCGTGCGATGATGCCTACCATGATTATGAGAGAGATGCCGTTTCCGATGCCTCGGTCAGTAATCTTCTCGCCGAGCCACATGACGAACATGGTTCCGGCTGTGAGGATGATGGTGCTGGAGACGGTGAAGAAGGCTCGATCCATGGTGAAGGCGTCACCAGGGAGTTGGTAGTAGAGGTTGGCGACGTAAGCCGGGGCCTGCATGAGCAGGATGGCTACAGTAAGCAGACGCGTAATCTGGTTGATTTTATTTCGTCCACTCTCACCATCTCTTTGAAGCCTCTGGAAATAGGGTATGACCATACCGAGGAGCTGGACCACGATCGACGCCGAGATGTAGGGCATGATTCCGAGGCCGAGTATGGATGCGTTGGAGAAGGCACCGCCCGAGAACATATCGAGCAGGCCCATGACGCCTCCGCTTGTCTGGCTTGCGAGTTGCGATTGCTGACCAAGGAATTCAGGATTTACGCCTGGGAGTACGACGAAGGATCCCAATCGATAAACTAACAGGAATCCTAACGTTGTTAGGATCCTGTTACGAAGTTCATCGATTTTCCAGATGTTGCGAATGGTTTCGACCAGTTTTCTCATCTGTTACTTGTTTTCGGCAGCCTCGGCTTTTTTGTTGTTAACTACCTCGGCGGTACCGCCGACTGCCTGGATGGCCTCGATGGCCTTCTTGGAGAAGGCGTGGGCCTTGACAGTGAGCTTAGCCTTGAGTTCGCCGTCGGCGAGGATTTTGACGAGGTCGTTTTTGGAGGTCATGCCACATTCGCGGAGGACCTGGATGTTGATTTCGTCAATGCCTTTCTTTTCGGCGATGGCTTGGAGGGTGGATACGTTGATGGCTTTATATTCGACGCGGTTGGGGCATTTGAAGCCGAATTTGGGGAGTCGGCGTTGGAGTGGCATCTGGCCGCCCTCGAAGCCGAATTTTTGCTTGTATCCGGATCTTGCTTTAGCGCCTTTGTGTCCGCGGGTGGAGGTGCCTCCACGTCCGGATCCTTCGCCGCGACCGAGTCGTTTGTCGTGGTGTGTGGAGCCGTTGGCGGGTTTTAAATTGCTTAAATCCATGATTATAGATTAGTCAATTAATTGTTTACTGTTTCGACCTTGACGAGGTGCTGGATTCGGGCGATCATTCCTCGGATGGAGGGGTTGTCCTCTTTGACTACGGAGTTGTATAGTTTGTGGATTCCGAGTGATTTGAGGACTCTTCTTTGGCAGGCCGGTTTGTTGATAATGCTCCTGACTTGGGTGATTTTGATTTGTGCCATAAGTCGTGAGGATTAGCCGTTGAAAACTTTGTCCATGGAGATGCCACGTTGTTGGGCTACGGTGTAGGCATCGCGGAGTTCGCCGAGGGCTTGGATAGTGGCCTTGACGAGGTTGTGTGGGTTGGAGGATCCTCTGGACTTGGCGAGGATGTCGGTAACTCCGACAGTCTCGAGGACGGCGCGCATTGCGCCGCCGCAGGTGAGTCCTGTACCCTTGGAGGCGGGTTTGAGGAAGACTTGCGCTCCGCCGAAGTTCATGGATTGCTCGTGAGGGAGTGTTCCGTTGATGAGGGGTACTTTGATGAGGTTCTTTTTGGCGGCTTCGGTGCCTTTGGATATGGCTGCGGTTACTTCGCTGGCTTTGCCGAGGCCCATGCCGATGACGCCTTTTCCGTCTCCGACGACCACGATTGCTGCGAAGCTGAAGGCGCGTCCACCTTTTGTGACCTTAGTTACTCTGTTGATAGCGACGAGTCGGTCTTGGAGTTCGAGGTCGTTGGTGTTTCTTACTCTATTAAGTTTGTCTGCCATCGGAATTAGAAGATAAGTCCGGCCTCGCGAGCTGCGTCGGCCAAAGATTGAACGCGTCCGTGATAGAGGTAGCCGTTTCGGTCGAAGACGACCTTGGTGATGCCGGCCTCGAGTGCGGCCGCGCCGATGAGTTTGCCGACTGCGGCGGCTTGCTCTACTTTGTTTCCAGAGAAGTCGACGAGGTTTTTAGAGGAGCGTGCGACGAGCGTTTTGCCCTCGAGGTCGTTGACGAGCTGGACGTAGATCTGCTTGTTGCTGCGGAAAACGGTCATGCGGGGGCGTTCTGCCGTTCCGCTGATCTTGCCACGGATGCGGGCTTTGATCTTGTTTCGTCTTGCTATTTTAGAAAAAGCCATGTCTAAGTAGGTTAAGAGTTAGCCTTTGCAGACTTGCCGGCCTTGCGGCGGATTTGCTCTCCGATGAACTTGATGCCTTTTCCTTTGTATGGTTCTGGCATGCGGAAGGATCGGATTTTGGCGCAGACTTGGCCGAGGAGCTGCTTGTCGGCGGACTCGAGCGTGATGATGGGATTGCTCTTGCGGTCGGTTACGGCCTCTACTTTGACTTCCTTGGGGAGTTGGAGGAAGATGGCGTGTGAGTAGCCGAGGGCGAGTTCGAGGATGTTGTTTTGCGAGGTGGCGCGGTAGCCGACGCCGACGAGCTCGAGTTTTTGGGTGTAGCCGGTTGAGACGCCTACGACCATGTTGTGGACGAGGGAGCGGTAGAGTCCGTGGAGGGAGCGTTGCTCTTTCTCGTCGTTTTGGCGTGTGAAGACGAGCTGTCCATCTTCGATTTGGGCGGAGATGCAGTTGTGTATCTTCTGCGAGAGTTCGCCTTTGGGGCCTTTGACGGTTATGACGTTGTCTTTGATATCTACGTTGACTCCAGCGGGGATTGCCACTTGGAGTTTACCAATTCTTGACATTTTGTATCCCTCCTTGTTTTAGTAGATGTAACAAAGTACTTCGCCGCCGACTTTTTGCACGCGTGCTTCTTTGTCGGTCATGACACCTTTGGAGGTGGAGACAATGGCGATGCCGAGTCCGTTGAGGACTCTTGGCATTTCGCGGTATCCGACGTAGCTGCGGAGGCCTGGGGTTGAGACTCTCTTGAGAGCCTTGATAGCTGATGAGTTGCTCTTAGGGTCGTACTTTAGAGCGATTTTGATGACGCCTTGCTTGTCGTCGTCGATGAACTTGTAGTTAAGGATGTAACCTTTCTCGAAGAGGATTTTGGTTATACCTTTCTTCAAGTTGGAAGCCGGGATCTCAACGACCCTGTGCTTTGCAAGGATGGCATTCCTGATGCGGGTCAGGAAGTCCGCTATGGGATCTGATACCATATAATTAAGAGAAAGTTTAAATTAATCCTGATGGTCAGGACAATATTTAATACTTAGTGAATTGTAATTACCAGCTGGCTTTCTTGACGCCCGGTATGAGGCCTTGTGAGGCGAGGATGCGGAAGTCGATACGCGAGATGCCGAATTGTCGCATGTAGCCTCTGGGTCGGCCTGAGATGAGGCACCTGTTGTGGATGCGCGTCGGGCAGGAGTTGAGTGGGAGCTCCTGGAGGGCTTCGTAGTTGCCTTCTGCTTTGAGTTGCTTGCGCTTCTCAGCGTATTTAGCGACCATCTTAGCCCTTTTGCGCTCGCGGGCCTTCATTGATTCTTTTGCCATACAGCTAAAGTCGATGTTAATTGTTTTTCTGCTTGAAGGGGATGCCGAATGCTTTGAGGAGTGCGAAGGCTTCGGCGTCGGTGTTGGCAGTGGTCACAAAGGTAATATTCATGCCCTGAATTTTCGCAACGGAGTCGAGATTAATTTCAGGGAAAATGATTTGCTCAGTGATTCCGAGTGTGTAGTTGCCTCTGCCGTCGAGTTTTCCTTGTACACCGTTGAAGTCGCGGATTCGGGGGAGTGAGATTCTGATGAGCCTTTCGAGGAACTCGTACATGCGCTCGTGGCGGAGTGTGACTTTGACTCCGATAGGTGTGTCCTTGCGGAGTTTGAATCCGGCGATGTCTTTGCGCGACTTGGTCTCGATGGGTTGCTGTCCGGAGATGAGTGCCATCTCTTTTTTGGCGATCTCGATGATTTTTTTGTCTTGCGTGGCCTCGCCGAGGCCTTGGTTGAGGACGATTTTCTCGATTTTGGGGCACTGCATGACGGAGGTGTAGTTGAACTCCTTCATGAGTTGGGGAATGATTTGGTCCTTGTAGAACTTTCGGAGTGAAGGTTCGTAAGCGATGTTTTGCTCAGCCATTATTTGATCTCCTCGCCAGATTTTTTAGAGTATCTTACTGATTTGCCGTCTTCGCCTTTGCGGCGTCCGATGCGTGTAGCGCTACCGGTTTTGGGGTCTTTGACGTTAAGGTTGGAGATGTGGATTGGGGCCTCCTTCTTAACGATGCCGCCTTGAGGGTTGGCAGCAGAGGGCTTAGTAGCCTTGCTGACCATGTTGAGACCCTCGACGATGGCACGAGACTTTGATGGGTCGACGGAGAGGACTTTACCTTCCTTGCCCTTGTCATCGCCAGAGTTGACTATGACGATGTCTCCTTTTTTGATATGCAGTTTAGCCATTGTCTTGTTAAAGAAATTAGATGACCTCGGGTGCGAGAGAGATTATTTTCATGTAACCGTCTCGGAGTTCGCGTGCGACGGGGCCGAAGATACGTGTTCCGCGGAGTTCGTCGGAGTTGTTGAGCAGTACGCAAGCGTTGTCGTCGAATCGGATGTAGGATCCGTCGGGTCTGCGGACTTCTTTCCTTGTTCGGACGATGACGGCTTTGCTGACGGTTCCGGGTTTGATGTCGCTTGATGGGATGGCGTCTTTGACGGTTACGACGATTTTGTCGCCGATGGAGGCGTATCGTTTGAAAGAACCTCCGAGGACGTGAATGCAAAGGACTTCCTTTGCACCGCTGTTGTCGGCAACAGCGAGCCTTGATTCAGTCTGTATCATTGTTTACTTAGCCTTTTCGACGATTCTAACGAGTCTCCACCTCTTAGTTTTGCTGAGGGGCCTAGTTTCCATGATTTCAACGGTGTCGCCGATGTGCGCTTCGTTGTTTTCGTCATGGACGTGGAACTTTTTCGTCTTTTTGACGAATTTGCCGTAGAGCGGGTGTTGCTCGCGGTCCTTGATGGCGACGACGATGGACTTTTGCATCTTGTCGCTGACGACGAGTCCGACACGCTGCTTTCTATGATTTCTTTGTTCCATCCTGGTTATTTTTCTGTGTTGTTCTTCTCGGCGAGGATAGTGAGCATTCGCGCTATGTCCTTGCGTGTTTTCCTGATTTTCATCGGGTTCTCGAGGGGTGAGATTGCGTGCTCGAGCTGCATTTTCTGGAGTTCGATGCGTGCTGCCGCGATTTTTTCCTCGA
This sequence comes from Bacteroidales bacterium, assembly GCA_017390085.1. Taxonomy (GTDB): domain Bacteria; phylum Bacteroidota; class Bacteroidia; order Bacteroidales; family Marinilabiliaceae; genus W3P20-009. The sequence goes on from JAFPDB010000106.1 coordinate 15,251, forward strand.
TCTCGGATACGGAGAGTGCCCTAATCTCAGATGCTTTCATTACTAAACGTTTGCGGATTCAACATAATCGCGACGGATGACGAACTTCGTCTTGATTGGGAGTTTCTGGGCTGCGAGTCGGAGTGCCTCTTTAGCGATTTCGAGGGAGACTCCTTCGCACTCGATGAGCATCATTCCGGGTTTGACTGCGGCTACGAAGCCAGCGGGGTCGCCCTTTCCTTTACCCATGCGGACGTCGGCGGGTTTGCGGGTTATGGGTTTGTCGGGGAAGATTCGGATCCAGATTTGTCCTTCGCGCTGCATGTAGCGTGTGACGGCGATACGTGCCGCTTCGATTTGGCGAGCGGTGATCCAGAGGGTTCCGAGTGATTTGATTCCGAAGGAACCGAAGGCGAGCTCGGTGCCGCGGTGGGCGATGCCGTCGTTTTTGCGGCGTCCGTCTTGCGGCCTTCTATATTTGACTCTCTTAGGTTGTAACATCTCGAATGGTCAATTAATGCTGCTGGTTGTTGTTTCTCCTTCTTCTGGGGCTGCGGTCGCCGCGGAAGTTGTTGTCGCGGTCGTTGGCGGGTTTCTGGGCCTTGTCGGCGACGGGGAGAGTGAGGTCGCGTTTGCCGTAGACTTCGCCTCGGCATATCCAGACTTTGACGCCGATGACGCCCATTTTGGTGTGTGCTTCGGCTTGTGCGTAGTCGATGTCGGCGCGGAAGGTGTGGAGGGGCGTGCGTCCTTCTTTGAACATCTCGTGACGTGTCATCTCGGCACCGTTGAGTCGGCCGCAGACTTGGATTTTAATGCCTTCTGCCTGGTTGCGCTGCGCGGAGGCGAGGGCGAGTTTGATGGCTCTGCGGTATGCTACTCGGCCTTCGAGCTGTCGTGCGATGTTGTTGGCGACGATGGTGGCGTCGAGGTCGGGTCGTTTGACTTCGTAGATGTTGATTTGGACGTCTTTGCCGGTGAGTTTGCCGAGTTCTTCTTTGAGCTGGTTGACGATCTCTCCGTTTTTGCCGATGATGAAGCCGGGCTTTGCGGTGAAGATGGTGATGGTGACGATCTTCAGGGTTCGCTCGATGATGATACGGGAGAGACTGGCTTTGCTGAGTCGCTCGTTGAGGTAGTTGCGGATTTTCTTGTCTTCGACGATTCTTTCGCCGAAGTTTTTGCCGCCGTACCAAATGGAATCCCAGCCACGGGTGATGCCGAGCCTGTTGCTTATTGGATTAATTTTTTGTCCCATGACTTAATTTTCCTGGTTTTCGGTTGGTTTGCTGTCGACGAAGATGGTGACGTGGTTGGAGCGCTTGAGGATTCGGTGTGCTCGTCCTTGTGGCGCGGGGCGGAGCCTCTTGAGGATTCTGGCGGAGTCTACATATATGGTTTTGATGTAGAGGTTGGCCTGGTCGACGTCTTTTCCTTCGTTTTTCTGCTTCCAGTTGTCGATAGCCGAGAGGAGGAGCTTCTCGAGCCTTCCGGAGGCCTCCTGTTTGGAGAACTTGAGGATGGCGAGAGCAAGGTTGACTTCCTTGCCGCGGATGAGGTCGGCGACGAGCTTCATCTTGCGTGGGGAAGTTGGGACGTTTTTCAGGGATGCGAAGTATTGTGTTTTCTTCGCTTCCTTGATGGCGTCCGCCATATTTCTTTTTCTTTTGCTCATTTTCTTTTGATGAAAAGGGTGTTAGTAGCGGTCAGTGCTTATTTGCGGTTGCCGCTGTGTCCACGGAACGTACGGGTGAGTGAGAATTCTCCGAGTTTGTGTCCGACCATGTTCTCTGTGATGTAGACAGGGATGAACTTGTTGCCGTTGTGTACGGCTACGGTGTGTCCGACGAAGTCTGGGGAGATCATTGAGGCCCTAGCCCAGGTCTTGATGACGGATTTTTTGCCGGACTCGTTCATGGCGAGGATTTTCTTCTCGAGTTTGAGGTTGATGTACGGTCCTTTCTTTAAAGATCTGCTCATGATAGTCTTAGGTTAGGCAGTTACTTTTTGCGTCTCTCGATGATGTACTTGTTGCTGCTCTTTTTGGGAGCGCGCGTCTTGTATCCCTTGGCGAGCAGACCCTTGCGTGAGCGCGGGTGACCGCCGGAGGCGCGTCCTTCGCCACCACCCATCGGGTGGTCGACAGGGTTCATAACGACGCCGCGTACACGAGGACGACGGCCGAGCCAGCGAGAGCGTCCTGCTTTGCCGGATTTCTCGAGGGCGTGGTCGGAGTTGCCGACGGCGCCGACGGTGGCTTTGCAGGTGATGAGGATGAGTCTGGTCTCGCCAGAAGGCATCTTGATGACTGCGTAGTTGCCATCACGAGCGGAGAGCTGAGCGAAAGATCCGGCACTGCGAGCGATGATTCCGCCCTGTCCAGGTCGGAGCTCGATGTTGTGGATGATAGTGCCGAGGGGTATGGCGGAGAGTGGGAGGGCGTTTCCGACCTCGGGTGCTACGTCGGCGCCGGAGCCTACGGTTTGTCCGACTTGGAGGCCGTTGGGGGCGAGGATGTAGCGTTTTTCGCCATCTTCATAGACGAGCAGTGCGATTCTGGCGCTACGGTTGGGGTCGTATTGGATGGAATCGACGACTGCAGGTACACCGTCTTTATTTCTCTTGAAATCGATTACACGGTATCTCCTCTTGTGACCTCCGCCGATGTAGCGCATGGTCATCTTGCCGGTGTTGTTGCGACCGCCGGTCTTCTTAAGAGGACGCAGCAAAGATTTCTCTGGCTTGCTTGACGTAATCGTATCAAACGTGCCAATAACTTTGTTTCTTTGCCCTGGTGTGACGGGCTTTAATTTCTTAACTGCCATTTGTTGCTAGATGTTGCTGTAAAAGTCGATGGTGTTTCCTTCGGCGAGGGTCACGATTGCCTTTTTGTAGGAGGGTGTGCTGCCGGAGATGACACCAGCTTTGGTGTAGCGGTTCCTCTTTTTCGCGGGTGCGATGAGGGTGTTGACCTTGACTACCTTGACGTCGTAGAGTTGCTCGACTGCCCTTTTGATGAGGGGTTTGTCTGCGTTCTTCTTGACGATGAAGCCGAAACGGTTGTGGGTCTTCTCGGTGATGTTGTTCATCTTCTCGGTCACGAGGGGTTTGATGATGACACCGATGGTATCGGGCTGTGAGTTGCCGAGACCGACGTTTTTCTTAATATATCTTCTTCCCATTTGTTGTGGCCATTAGTCGTTGGAGGTCTCGAATTGCTTGAGGGCGCTTTCGAAGATGACGAGTGTCTTGGCTTTGAGGACACCGTAGGTGTTGATGTCGCGGGCTGAGATGATCTCGGTCTTCTGGAGGTTTCGGGATGCGAGGTAGATGTTCTTGTCGACATCTGGGAGGACGAGTAGCGAGCGTGTTCCCTCAGCGATGTTGAGGTTTTTCTTGAATGCTACGTAGTCTTTGGTCTTGGGGGTGTCGAAGGTGAAGTCCTCTACGACGATGATGTTGTTCTCCTGGGCTTTGTAGGAGAGTGCGGAGTAGCGCGCGAGAGTGCGGAGCTTTTTGTTGAGCTTGAAGGAGTAGTTGCGGGGTCGAGGTCCGAATACACGGCCGCCGCCTACGAATACCGGGGAGCGGAGAGCGCCTGCGCGTGCGCCGCCTGTTCCTTTTTGCTTTTTGATTTTGCGTGTTGAGCCAGCTACTTCGGAGCGTTCTTTAGCTTTGTGGGTTCCTTGGCGCTGGTTGGCGAGGTAGAGCTTTACGTCGAGGTAGATTGCGTGGTCGTTAGGCTCGATACCGAAAACGGATTCTGGGAGGTTGACAGCTTTTCCTGTCTCCTTGCCTTCTTTGTTTAAAACCTTAAGTTCCATTAGTTCTACTGCTCAATGATTAGGTAAGACCCTTTGCAACCAGGGACGGAGCCCTTGACTACGAGGATGTTGTTCTCTGGGATGACCTTGATTACCTTGAGGTTCTCGATTTTGACTCGGTCGCAGCCTTTGTGTCCTGCCATTCTCATGCCTTTGAAGACGCGTGAGGGGTAGGAGGATGCACCTACGGAGCCTGGTGCTCGGAGTCGGTCGTCCTGGCCGTGAGTGCTTTGGCCTACACCGCCGAAGCCCCAGCGTCCGACGACGCCTTGGAAGCCTTTGCCTTTGGAGGTTCCGACGATGTCGACGAATGTTTCCTCCTGGAAGATGTCGACGGTTACCTTGTCACCAAGGTTGAGTTGCTGGTCGAAGCCGCGGAACTCGACGAGTTTGCGTTGAGGGGCGATACCAGCTTTTTTGAAGTGGCCGAGCATGGGAGCAGTGGTGTTCTTCTCTTTCTTCTCGTCATAGGCCAGCTGTACGGCCTCATAGCCGTCGGTCTCGATGTTTTTGATTTGCGAGACGAGGCATGGGCCAGCTTCGATAACAGTGCATGGGATGCTTTTCCCCTCGGCACTGAAAACGGAAGTCATTCCGATTTTTTTTCCAATTAATCCTGGCATTGATAAAAGTTGTTGTTAAACAAGCACTTAGTGGACTGGGGTGTAGTCGCTACACCTTGATCTCAACTTCGACGCCGCTGGGCAGTTCGAGCTTCATGAGGGCATCGATGGTCTTAGAGGTGGAGCTGTAGATGTCGATGAGCCTCTTGTAGGAGCAGAGTTGGAACTGCTCTCGCGACTTCTTGTTCACGAAAGTGGACCGCAAGATAGTGAAAATTCTCTTATCTGTGGGTAGTGGGATTGGGCCGCTGACCACAGCGTCGGTTGCTTTGACTGTCTTGACGATTTTCTCAGCAGACTTGTCGACCAGGTTGTGGTCGTAAGACTTGAGTTTGATTCTAATTTTTTGACTCATTATAGAATTAAGTTATTGTTTTTGGAATGGGGCGGGTCAAGAGTCATTGGCTGACCCGCCCCAAAGATTTAAGTTTATTTAAGCAGTTCGGGGTGTCCCTTGACTTCTTTGAGGACGTCGGCTGCGAGGCTCTTGGAGAGTTCGGCGTACTCGAGGAATTCCATGGACTGTGTTGCTCGTCCGGAGGACATGGTGCGGAGGTCGGTGACGTAGCCGAAGAGGTTGGCGAGGGGGACTTTGGCTTTGATGATGCGTTGTCCGTTTTTCTCTTCCATTCCTTCGATTTGTCCGCGGCGGGTGTTGATGTCGCCGATGATGTTGCCCATGTATTCCTCGGGTGTGAGGACCTCTACTTTCATGATGGGTTCGAGGAGGATGGGTTGTGCTTTGGCGCAAGCTTCTTTGAAGGCGCCTCGTGCGGCGAGTTCGAAGGAGAGGGCGTCGGAGTCGACGGGGTGGAAGGATCCGTCGAGGAGTGTGACTTTGAGGTTCTCAACGGCGTAGCCGGCGAGGACGCCGTTTTTCATTGCGTCTTGGAAGCCTTTTTCTACGGCGGGGACGAATTCTTTGGGGACGTTGCCGCCCTTGACTTCGTTGATGAACTGGAGCCCGGTCTTGCCTTCGTCGATGGGTTCGACGCGTACGATGATGTCGGCGAATTTGCCGCGTCCACCGGTTTGCTTTTTGAAGACTTCGCGGTGTTCGACGGAGCCTTTGATGGCTTCGCGGTAGGAGACTTGGGGCTTGCCTTGGTTGCACTCGACTTTGAACTCGCGGCGGAGGCGGTCGAGGATGATGTCGAGGTGGAGCTCGCCCATGCCTTCGATGACGGTCTGTCCGGTCTCTTCGTCGGTGTGGAAGCGGAATGTCGGGTCTTCCTCTGCGAGTTTGAGTAGGGCGTTGGTGAGTTTGTCCATGTCGTTCTGGCTCTTTGGCTCGACGGAGATGCCGATGACGGGCTTGGCGAAGTCGATGGACTCGAGTGTGATGGGGTGGTTCTCGTCGCAGAGGGTGTCGCCTGTCTTGATGTCCTTGAAGCCGACGGCGGCGCCGATGTCACCAGCGTCGATGGAGTCGAGAGGTATTTGCTTGTTGGACTTCATTTGGTAGAGGCGTGCGATGCGCTCCTTCTTGTCGGTTCGTGTGTTGAGGACGTAGGAGCCGGCGTCGATTTTGCCGGAGTAGACACGGATGTAGGCGAGGCGTCCGACGAATGGGTCGGTTGCGATTTTGAAGGCGAGAGTTGCCATGGGGGCGTCGACGCTGTGTTCGCGTGACTCGGTTTCGCCGGTGTGAGGGTTGGTTCCTTCGATTGGCGGGAGGTCGAGCGGGCTGGGGAGGAGTGAGACGATGGCGTCGAGGAGCCTCTGGACGCCCTTGTTGCGGAAGGAGGAGCCGCAGAGGACGGGGTTGAGTGTCTGCTCGATGGTGCCTTTGCGGAGTCCGGAGAGGATTTCGGCTTCGGAGAGGTCTCCGGTCTCGAGGTATTTCTCCATGAGGGCTTCGTCTTGCGCGGCGACTTCTTCGAGCATTTTGGCTCTCCATTCTTCGGCTTCGGCCTGGAGGCTTTCGCGGATGTCGTGGTATTCGAAGGTTGAGCCGAGGACGTCGTGGTCTGTCCAGACCATCTCTTTCATCTTGATGAGGTCGACGACGCCTTCGAAGCTGTCTTCGGCTCCGATGGGGACGACGATAGGGACTGGGTTTGCCTTGAGGACTTCACGTATTTGGCGTACGACGTCGAAGAAGTTGGCGCCGGAGCGGTCCATCTTGTTGACGAAGGCGATGCGCGGTACGTTGTAGCGTGTGGCTTGGTGCCAGACGGTCTCGGACTGGGGCTGGACGCCGCCTACGGCGCAGAAGAGCGCCACTGCGCCATCGAGGATTCGGAGCGAGCGCTCGACCTCTACTGTGAAGTCGACGTGGCCCGGGGTGTCGATGATGTTGATTTTGTAGGTCTGGTTGTCGTATTTCCAGTTAGCGGTTACGGCGGCGGAGGTGATGGTGATGCCGCGTTCCTGCTCTTGGACCATCCAGTCCATTGTCGCAGCACCGTCGTGGACCTCACCGATTTTGTGCGTGATACCAGTGTAGAATAGTATGCGCTCGGTTGTGGTTGTCTTACCGGCGTCGATGTGGGCCATGATGCCGATGTTGCGAGTATATCTGAGATCAGACATTGATTGAGGTGATTAAAGGTTAGAAACGGAAGTGAGCGAAAGCACGGTTGGCGTCGGCCATTTTGTGCATATCCTCTTTGCGCTTGAAGGCTCCGCCTTCGAGGTTGTAGGCGGCGGCGATCTCGGCAGCCAGTTTCTCGGCCATGGAGTGGCCACTGCGCTTGCGTGCGTAGATGATCATGTTCTTGATGGAGAGAGTGACCTTGCGGTCGGGGCGGATTTCGGTCGGGACTTGGAAAGTGGCGCCACCGACGCGGCGGCTCTTGACCTCGACGGATGGTGTGATGTTCTCGAGGGCTTTCTTGAAGAACTCGAGAGGCTGCTTGCCTTCCTTCTCTGCTTTGGGGGCGATGGCGTCGATGGCGTTGTAGAAGATGCCGAAGGCGACGGACTTTTTGCCGTCGTACATGAGGTTGTTGACGAACTGGGTCACGAGGGTGTCGCCGAACTTGGGATCTGGGAGAAGGACTCTCTTCTTTGGCTTAGACTTGCGCATTTTATTTCAGTCTGTTTATCAGCTTCTATATCAGCTGTCAATTAAAGTTTGCGTCTTCAAACGCCTCGTTGGGCGTTTTACTCAACCGTAAGCAACAACCGATAAACAGAAGACTGGCTTGTTAATTTAATGTGTTGTGAGTCTTTTGTGTTGTCAGTGGCTCAGAACTGACTTATTTTTTCTTTGCGCCTGCGGCTGGGGTCTTGCCGGCCTTCGGGCGTTTTGTGCCGTACTTGGAGCGGCGTTGGTTGCGGCCGTCGACTCCGGAGGCGTCGAGTGCACCGCGGACGAGGTGGTAGCGTACGCCAGGGAGGTCCTTGACGCGTCCACCGCGGACGAGTACGATGGAGTGCTCTTGGAGGTTGTGGCCTTCGCCGGGGATGTAGGCGTTGACTTCCTTGCCGTTGGTGAGGCGGACGCGGGCGACTTTACGCATTGCGGAGTTAGGCTTCTTAGGCGTGGTGGTGTAGACACGCACGCAGACGCCACGGCGCTGTGGGCATGAGTCGAGTGCAGGGGATTTGCTGTTGGCCTTGATGGCCTGACGACCCTTGCGGACGAGTTGTTGAATGGTAGGCATTTCTTTGTTTTAACCTTTAATAAATCAATGAGTTATGCGTGAGAAGGGACCCGTATGGGTACAATCGCACGCAATTGCCGGACGCAAATTTATCATTTTTCTTCTTGACTTCCAATAGTTTGGAGATTGTTTTGGGGGGGTGGATTTTGCGTGAGGGGGATGCACGTCCGCGGGGAGTTCGACCAGGCACACCCGCTGCGCGTGTGTACCTGGCTACTGAAGTATGGACATACGGGCCAGTACGTGTGTGTGACGTGGGGGCGTGGTGTTAAATTTCATGGGTATGTAGTGAAATTTGGAGGGTGGAAGTGGCGATTCGCACAGAAAGATGTAAATTAGAGTAGCTAAAGAGGGAAACGAAGCGGGGGGACTATACCTCTTTATATATAGGAGACATCACAGAAAGATTCCACAAAAAATCAGCGGTTTAGATAGTGTTTAACCATTAAAAGGGGTCTGCATCATAATGAAATATTCAGGATTTGGGCGGAATAGCCTCATAGCTCTGTACGCAAGTAACGCCTTAGGACTGGCACAATAAATCTTCAATCTATTTCTGAAAGCTCGGAGTACGCCCGAGGGGAGCACCCAAGTGCGAGCAAATTCACGGGATGCGTGAGAATTATATCATGCGGAGTGAAAAATAATATGGTCATGGTGAATTTTCATGGGGTCATAGTGAATATTCGCATAAACTATTATATATATATATTTGCTGTTGATATTTAAAGAACAGAAGTAACAAGTTCGGGCATAAGCGGCTCTTGCCCGAAAGCGCAGAGAAGAGACATCACAGAAAGATTCCACAAAAAATCAGCGAGAAAACATATTTATTAAATCAAATCAATTCATGAAACTTAAAAACTACGCAATTGCAGTCGTCGCAACAACGCTCGTTGCTTGCGGGGAAAGCGAGATTGAGACGCCGTGCCTGCCGCTTGACGAAGAGAAGCCCACGGAGTTGGAGACCGAGGCGGAAGCCCCACTCACACACGGAATGACCGTCCTCGGCGACAAGATTCCGAACGCGTACACCCCTGAGAACATGCGGGAAGCGCTGGTCTCGCTCATGGCGGAGGACGGCGGGAACAAATCGCTTACCATCAGCGAGGATGACATCAAAGCCACCCACTTATACTTGAGGTTCGCCCCCAGGGACTCTACGGAAGTTGAGCTGCTCGACAACGACAGCACAATAATGTACACAGTAGTCCCGATGGACAGGGAAATCGCGGAGATTGGCGACTACTACCACGACCCCGAGTTACCGGACAGCGTGCCGACGTACCAATACTGCGTGGCGAGGATCGGGCAGCCGCTACCCGACGTTCCGCACGAGACGCTGTCTGAGATCTTCCTGATGGAGGAGGCGAACGTCTTCGAGGACGAGGTGGACGAGGAGAGCGAAGAGGCGGCAAACAAATCGATTGGCATCTCGGTTTGGGAGAAGCTCGAGGGCAAAGCCTTGGAATTGGCGGGTGTGACCGCAGACGACTTCTCCGGCAACAAAAGCTCGAAATGGAGGCCTGAGGGCTACGTGAAGTATTACGACAACACGCTGAACAAAGAGGTGGCGTTGGAGGGCGTGCCGGTAAGAATCCATAGGGGATTCACGACGCACCAATGCTGTACAGACGCGAACGGCCACTTCAGCTTCTCAAAGAGGCGTCACCACGTGAGGTGTTACGTCAAGTGGAGGCGCGACGACTTCCACCTGCGCGAGATAGGGCACCCCATTCAACAGGCGGAGAGCACCATTGCGTCGCACACGAAATCGGCGGTGAACCATACTTTCGTGTATGGTTACGACTCATGGTTCTACGCCTCTGTTTTCAGAGCGGCGCACAACTATTACTATCATTATCAGAGGTACGGCTTGAGCAAGCCCAAGGAGAGCAATCTCAAAATAAGGCTGTCGGAAAGGACGCCGTCAGAAATCGGCAACTTCACCCCTTTCGACCCTTTCTGCGCTTCTGACATCAGGATCTTTTACACGAAAACGAACATGGACAAGTCAGCTAACCTGTACATGACGACGGTGCACGAGATTGCGCATTGCGCCCATCACGGTTGGGACAGGAGCGACTACAACAACACGCGAGACAAAGTGAAAGAGAGCTGGGCAAGAGGCGTTGAATGGGTGATGGCGCAACCAAAATATGGGGACGTGTCAGTCTTGAAAGGCGGCAACAGCGAATACACCCAAGTTGTTAGAGATCTGTTGGACGACAGGAAACTGACAAAAATAGGCTTGTCAGGCAAGAAACACACAAAGAGCGGTCCTTGCAACATTTCGATGGCGAACATAGAGAAGGCTCTGCACGGTGCGAAGACATGGAACGCATGGAGAGACAATTTAGATAAGATTTACCCTTCAAAAAAGAAAGACATAGATGAAATCTTTAAGATTTGGGAGGAATAGCCTCATCGCATTGAGCGCAGGATTGGCAATATTGACATCATGCGGAGAAGAACCAGTAGAACCCCCGATGCAACCGTTCGAGACATTTGACGTATGGAATCGCTCAAGCGCAAGCATTGTGTCATTCACAAAATCAGGAGACAGATTTGAAAGTTACATGTCTCAAAACGAGGGGTCTACTACAGAACTTTGGGGCGATGAGCGTCTCGAAGCTAAGATTCATCCTGACGCGGTGGCATCGGTTATCTCCTTGTCAGACAGTGCGATAGAGATTGTGCCACGATTGGCGGCAAGAGACAGCTGCTACAACCTATTCAGCGGTCTTGAGGATTGGTACACAACTGAAGAAGGCGACTGGTACGTAGCGTTCAGTGTCGACATCACCGACGAGGTGCTGAGCAGCATTGCCAGCAAGATGCGTTCGAAAGGGTTGCCACCGTACAGGACGACCAAGGAGGTCATAGTGAACCGCGGCCAAATGGATGTGAAGATTACGACGAGGAGGGACGGCATTGAGCTTGGAACGGTAGTCGTAGCGAAAGGGGACTCGGTGACAATGCCCGTTGATGGCATGGTTATGCATTCGGACGAGTACACCATCGAGGCTTCGGGAAAATCGTATACCGAGAAGAGGGGCATGGCGTTAGACAACCTCGAGGGCAGGCCTCACAGGATTGGCAAGTCGGAAGACGGGTACAGGAAGTACGTGTTGACCGACCACTGGTTCGAAATAAGAGTTGGGGAGTTATGATTTGATAGTCAGAAAGTTGGCATAGAAGTATGCCTAAATATTAGCCGTATCGGGTCTGCGTTTTGCATGGGGACGATACGGCTTTTGGTTTTGGTACTTTAGAGAAAGGGATGGGAGGTCCAATTCTTTCATTTAAAGCTTGAGCGACAGATATTCCGGCTGGGTTTACCCGCAGCGCGTGTGTACCGGGTTACTGAAGGTATGGCACTACGGGTCAGTACGGGGTGTGACGTGGGGAAAGTGGTAAATGGAAGATGATGGACGGTCAGGAGACCGTCCCTCCCGGTGCGGTCGTTGCTGCCTGTGAGGTTTTGGGGTCTGTTCAGATGGTGGACGGTCAGGAGACCGTCCATCCCAGTGCGGTCGTTGCGGCCTGTGAGGTTTTGGGGTCTGTTCAGTGACGCAGGGTAAATGAAAGAGCTGTGACATCGGGGTCAATATTGCTTAAAATTTCATACATTTGTGAAAAAAAAAATATAGCGTTTGGAGAGATGATAACGTTTGTGATTGCCCTCGTCGCCCTCGTCGCGGGTTATTTTGTTTATGGTCGCTTTATTGAGCGGCTGATAGGTCACGATTACAGCAAGCCGACGCCCGCCGTGGCGCATCCTGATGGTGTGGATTACATGCCGCTTCCGACGTGGAAGGTATACATGATTCAGTTCTTGAACATAGCGGGACTGGGTCCGATATTTGGCGCGATAATGGGCGCGAAGTTCGGCACTGCGAGTTACCTGTGGATTGTTTTCGGTACGATATTCGCTGGCGCGGTTCATGACTTCATAGCGGCGATGATTTCGCTTGGGCATGACGGCGAGTCGCTGCCGGAGATAATAGGCCGTTATTTGGGGAGGCGGACGAAGAGCGTCTTCGGGGTGTTCACAATCGTCTTGATGGTGCTGGTGGGGGCTGTTTTCGTTTCGGGGCCTGCGGAGCTTTTGGCGGGGATGACGCCCTCGTGGGCGGACTCGTTGTTTTGGATTGTGGTGATATTCGCCTATTACGTTGCCGCGACGATGTTGCCGATAGACAAGATAATCGGGAGGTTCTACCCAATTTTCGCAATCGCGTTGATATTCATGGCCGTTGGCATATTGATAGGGATATTCGCGTACCGTCCGGACCTGCCCGAGATGTGGGACGGGTTCGGCACGAAATATGAGAGCAACCCGATTTTCCCGATGATGTTCGTCTCGATCGCGTGCGGCGCGATAAGCGGTTTTCACGCGACGCAGTCGCCTCTCATGGCCAGGTGCCTTAGGGATTCCCGTCTTGGCAGGCCAGTGTTCTACGGTGCGATGGTGACCGAGGGAATCGTGGCGTTGATATGGGCGGCGGCGGCCACGGCGTTCTTTGGCGAGCACGGGGTGGTGGACGAAGCCACGGGCAGGTCCTTCACGGGCGCTGGCGTTGCCACAACCTTGTCGAGAGAGTGGCTCGGCACGGCCGGCAGCGTATTGGCGGTATTGGGCATCGTGGCGGCGCCTATAACGTCGGGCGACACGGCATTGCGCTCGGCGCGCCTGATAGTTGCGGACTCGCTGCACATTGAGCAGAAGACGATTGGCAAGCGGCTTTTGATTTCTCTGCCCCTTTTCGTCTTGACCTTCTTGGTGCTGGTGTACAGCATAAACGACGCTAACGGCTTTAACGTGATTTGGCGTTACTTCGCATGGGCGAATCAGGCGTTGTCGGTATTCACGTTATGGTCGATAACTGTGTACTTGGCACTTGCGAAGAAACTCTACATCGTGACGCTGATCCCGGCCTTGTGGATGACGGCCGTTTGCACAACGTATGTATTCGTGGCCCCGGAATGCCTGCACCTGCTGCCCGAGGCCGGCTGGTTTGGGGCTTCGGTGGGCGGATTGGCCGCAATTGTGGCAATGGCCCTGTTTATGGCCTGGAAGCGCAAGGCTATCAAGGAGTAGGGCAAGGAACCCTTTAACGACAGTGAAGGCAACGAGAGGCGCGCCCTCTTGTTGCCTTTTGTGTCTGTAGAGTGGAAGCCGCGGGGGCTACCGCTCGAATGTCTCGTAATGGAAATTGAGTCCGGACTTTGGGTCGGTGAAAACGTCGGACTTGGAGACGGAGCGCCAACCATCGAAGGGAGGGAAGAAAGCGTCGGCGGAGGGGAAGCTGAAATCGATGATCGTCAGATAGAGCCGCGACGCGAGGGGGAGGAAAGCCTCGTAGACTTGGGCTCCGCCGATGACGAAGACCTCGCTCTCGCCCTCAATCATGCGGAGGACCTCGTCGACGGAAGACGCGACCTCGACGCCGTCGGCAGAGAAAGAGGCCCCGCGCGTGAGGACGATGTTGCGGCGGCGTGGTAGTTTACGTTTGGGGAGCGCCAGATTGGTGCGTCGGCCCATGATGACGGTCTTCTCGAGTGTCAACTCCTTGAAACGTTGAAGATCTTGGCTAATGTAGGCCAGCTGATCGCCTTGGAAACCGATGGCCCTGTTGCGGTCGACCGCCGCGATGACGTTGATGATTGGCATATGCTGGGGTGGGAATTGTATAATGGTCAAAAGTAGACAAAAAGGGCGCACTGTGAAGCGCGCCCATGGGGTATGACTTGTCAATCTGGAGATGCCGTTACTTTTGCTTGCCGCCCCTGTCGCGATGGCGACGGTCGGCACGGTTGGAGCGTGGCGATGGGTAATAGTCGTCGCGGAAATCGCGGCCGTCGCGCCTGTCGCTCCTGCGACCTCCGCGTCGGCCACCGAAACCGCCGCCGAAACCGCCGCCGAAACCGCCATGCGAACGGCGCGACTCGCCGTCGGAGTCGGCGTCTGCTCGGGGGACTGCGACCTCACAAATGATGCGGTAGCCGTCGACGACGCGGCCGTTGAGGGCGGCGACGATCTGATCGGAGTATTGCCCATCGACGTCGACGAAGGAGAAATTGCGCATGATGTCGATGTGTCCGATGTTGACCTTTGGGAGGTCGCGGGTGAACTCGTTGATGAGGGCTATGATGTCGCCGGGTCGCACGGCGTCGATCTTGCCTACGTTGATGAAGAGGCGTGACATGTTCTCGTCGCCGGGCTGGCGCTCACCTTTCTTGCGTGGCTCCTCGACGGCGACATTGAGGTCGTTGGCGGACTGGTAGTACTTGTTGACGGACTCGAACTCGGCGGATATGAACTTGGCTATCACTTCCTCCTTGGAGAACTCAGCCAGTTTCTCGATGGCCTCTGGGATGAACTTGGCGACCGCGGACTCCTCGTCGACTTGCTGGTCGGCGATTCCTTGGACGAAGTATTGTAGCTTGAGTTGGCAGATCTCGTCGGCATTGGGGACCATCTTGCGGACGAAGGTTTTGCCGGAGATTTTCTCGATCTGCTTGATTTTGGCCTGCTCCTTTTTGCAGACTATGGCGACACTGATTCCGGTTTTGCCTGCGCGGCCTGTACGGCCGGAGCGGTGGATGTAGACCTCGCAGTCGTCTGGGAGATTGTAGTTTATGACGTGGGTGAGCTCCCTGACGTCGATGCCGCGGGCGGCGACGTCGGTGGCGACGAGTATTTGGAGGTGCCTCATCTTGAAACGCTGCATGACCATGTCGCGCTGGGCTTGCGAGAGGTCGCCGTGGAGGGCGTCGGCGTTGTAGCCGTCGGCGATGAGTTTCTCGGCGACCTCTTTGGTCTCCTCGCGCGTGCGGCAGAAGACGATGCTGTAGATGTCGGGGACCATGTCGACGATGCGCTTGAGGGCGAGGTAGCGGTCGCCCGGGCGCACGAGGTAAAAATGGTGTTCGACGGTGTCGGCCCCCTGGTTGGTACGCCCGATTTTGATCTCGATGGGGTCGTTCATGTAGTTGCTCGCGACCTTGGCGATGAAGGGGGGCATAGTTGCGGAGAAGAGGAGCGTCTGTCGGGTCTCTGGTGTTGAGCTGAGGATGGTCTCGAGGTCGTCTTTGAAGCCCATGTCGAGCATCTCGTCGGCCTCGTCGAGGACGAGCCAGCGTATCTGGTCGATTTTGAGGACGTCTCGCTCGATGAGGTCGATGACACGTCCGGGTGTTCCGACGACGATTTGCGCTCCTTGTCGGAGCTGCCGGATTTGCTTACGGATGTCGGAGCCGCCGTAGACTGCGCAAATGTGGACTTCGGGTTTGTATTTTGCGAAGTTGGTGAGGTCCTTGGCGATTTGGAGGCATAGCTCTCTGGTCGGGCTGAGGATCATGGCCTGGACGTGGTCAACGGAGGCGTCGGCCATCTGGACGATTGGGAGTCCGAAGGCGCCAGTCTTGCCTGTGCCGGTCTGGGCGAGGGAGACGATGTCCTTGCCGCAATTGAGGATTTCGGGGATGCTTTTCTCTTGGACAGGTGTGGGCTCGACGAAACCGAGCTCGCCTATGGCCTTCAGTATTTGCTCGTCGAGGCCAGTTTCTTGAAATGTTGCCATTGGAGTGGATGGGTAAAAATTGAGGGGGGATGCCGTTTGGGGCATGATCCGACGCGACTCTCGTCTCGCCGTCGCCCCTTGGGATGAAAAAATGTTGAGAGGTCGATCAGAAACATTCAGACTTGCTCTCCTCTCCGACGCCCTCCCCCTGAATCACCCAACGGGGGCCTTACGCCCCCACGCGACGAAATAGAAAATCCTAAGAAACGTGAGCCATGGCCCTGTAAGGGAAGGCCGTCGCCTCACTCCACCCTGGACTGGTGGCCACTGGAAAATTAGGAAGACGCTGGAAAATCGGCACTGCCGACGTTGTCCTGAAAGACGGCGCGAAGATAATTCGATATGTTTGAAAAAGGCACAATGGGCGGTCAAGATTGAAGATATTTAACAACATATAGTTATATTTGTAGGCATAAAGTTTACGGAATGGCATCCCTCATACTGGCCGCCGGGCTGATATATTTTGCGGGTCACCTTCTGACCCACTTCTTCGAGCGGTCGAAGATACCCGACGTGCTGCTGTTGATTATAATAGGCATCGTGGCAGGCCCGATAACGGGCGTGATGACTGTCGAGCGGATAGGGTATGCCGGGAATCTTTTCACACAGTTCGCCCTGATAATCATTCTTTTCGAGGGAGGTCTTGACATCGAGCTGGCCACACTCGTGCGCTCGGCGCGGAGGAGCATGGTGATGTCGACGGCCTTTTTCGCGGTGTCGGCGTTGACGGTGGGCGTGATAATGCGCTTCGGATTCGACTACTCGCCTATGGCGTCGGCCGTTACGGGCTTCATCTGCGGCGGCACGTCGGCCGCTGTGGTGATACCGTTGCTCGGCATGATCCGCGCGAGCAAGAAGGTGAGCGCGATGCTGGTGATAGAATCGGCGCTTACGGATGTCCTGTGCATCGTGTTCACGATAGGCGTATTGCAGAGCATCGACAGCGGCGAGTTCAAGGTGTGGCGTATTGTGTACACCCTGTTGATGTCGCTGATTGTGGCGTCGGTCGTGGGTGTGGTTTGCGGCATAATCTGGTTGAGAATCATCGACTGGATACGCGGTTTCAGCAACACGCAGTTCGCGACGTGCTTCGCGATGTTCGTTATATACGGCGTGACGGAGCTTGTGGGGCTGAGCGGCGCGATTTCGGCATTGGCGTTTGGCATAATAATCGGCAACGCCAAGATAATAGCCCGGAAGATGTACAACCTGTACTTGACGTCGAGCCCCGTAGGGGTTCTGACCGACGCGGAAAAGAAGCTGTATGAGGAGCTTGCGTTCCTTGTGAAGATATTCTTCTTCCTGTACCTGGGCATGAGCATACCCTTCGAGAGCTCGGGCATCGTATTGATAGCCCTGACGATAGTGGCGGCCCTGTTCGCCTTACGCCCATTGTGCGCGGCGTTTCTCATGGGCAGCAACGTGACGGCCCACGACAAATCGATAGGTTCTGTAATGCTGCCGAAAGGGTTGGCGGCGGCCGTGTTGGCAGGCTTGCCTTCGCAATATGGAATGGTTGAGGGCGGCGACATCCAGGCCGTGACGTTCCACGTGGTGCTGTATAGCATAATAGCCACGTCGGTACTCATCCCCCTTATCGAAAAGACGAAAATAGGCACCCGGCTGGACAACTTCTTCGCGCGGAGCGGCTCTGCAAACGCAGAAGACGAGTCATGACGAAAGCTATGCAAAGAGAGGGGCGGAAACTGCTGGCCATAGTAGGGCCCACGGCTTGCGGCAAGACGGCGCTGGCCACGCGCGTGGCGCTGGAGACCGACGGCGAAATCTTGAGCGGCGACTCGCGGATGGTGTACCGAGGGATGGACATCGGGACAGGGAAGGACCTCGACGAATACACGATTGGCGGCCGCAGCGTCCCGTACCACCTTATCGACATCGCTGACGCTGGCGACAAATACACGGTCTACAATTTTCAGCAGGACTTCGCGGAGGCATACGCAGACATCAGGGCGCGCGGCAAGCAGCCCATACTATGCGGTGGCTCGGGGCTATACGTGGAGGCCGTGATCAAGAATTACGGCCTGCTGAGCGTCCCGCCCAACCACGACCTGCGGCAGGAGCTTGAGGCGAAAAGCCAGGACGAGCTGGCCGCCATGCTCGCCACATATCAAGAGCTTCACAACGTCACCGACCTCGACAACCGCCGGAGGACGATACGCGCCATAGAGATTGCCGACTACCTGGCGCGCCACCCCGAAGAGAATGGCCCGCTGGAAGGAATGGAATGCACCGTGGTTGGCGTCGACGTGAGCCGCGAAGTGAGGCGCGAGCGGATAACGCGGCGGCTCAGGACGCGGCTGCGCGAGGGCCTCGTCGAAGAGGTGAGGTGCCTATTGGACAAAGGCGTAAAGCCCGACGACCTCATATATTATGGTCTTGAATATAAATACGTCACTCTATATTGCACAGGCCAGATGGGCTTTGACGAAATGCAAAGCCAGCTCGAGATAGCCATCCACCAATTCGCGAAAAGGCAAATGACATGGTTTCGGGGCATGGAACGCCGCGGGACCAAAATCCACTGGGTCAGCGGGAGCCAACCGATGGAGGACATGGTGGCCGAGGTGGTGGAGATTATGAACCTAAACAATTGACAAATAAACAGATGAAAAAAGGAAACTTGACTAGTTGGCTGTGGGCTATGGGCTTGGCTGCCATGATGACAATCTGCGTAGCCGGATGCGGCGACGACGACAACGAAACACTGAGCGAAGTGGAAATCGAGCAGGCCAAGGAACTGCTGAACGGCGACATAGTGGTCTCGGCTCACGTCTCTGTCAACAACGTCGACAAGACCCTTCTGCCGGGCGGCGCGCCCTCAAAATTCACAGTGACGCACGGCGATGGCGACAAGCTCTCGCTCTGGCAAGAGGACTTCCAACTGGGCAAAATGCCATTCCCGATAGCCTTGGGAATCGACTTGACGCTCGGGCCGGTGCTGTCGCTGGAGGCCGACGACCTTAAGGGCGAGGGCTGGATACGGTTCTACGGCAAGCGCGGCGTGATAAGCATCGACGGCAAGCGCCCGGCGTCGACCGTCGACACCAACGCCTCGGGCGACGGGACCACCGTGACTGGCTACCTGAACATCCTGACGGGCGAGATCCAATTCCAGATAAGCTACGCCATGATGGTCGTGGAGCTAAACGCCCCCCGCCAAGAGCTGGACCCTGGGCGCGCCGCCAACTTCGAGGCCGAAAAGGCCCAATACGAAAAAGAGCTGGAGAAGTACAAAAAAGAGCACGGATTGGAATAGTCAAGCGAGAGCCAAAAGGCGCGGTGGCGGCAATAATGGCGCATTGAATTGGAATTAGCGATTTTTCATAGTAATTTTGCCGCGTCGCGAGTCGAAGCGTCGCTTGCGGCCAAAAGGAAAATGGGCAAGACCTTACAGAATTTCATTACACGCGCTGTGACGGGCATCTTATTCGTGCTCGTCGTGGCGGCGATGTTCGTATTAGGCGCCAAGACACACGCGTTGACGTACGCCGTCGTGATGCTTGTGATCATCAGCTTGGCGACACACGAATACTACCGGATGCTCCAAGCCGGCGGGATGTCGCCCCACTTCCGCACCGCCCTGTGCACAAACATTGTCACATTCGTATTGAGCTTCCTGTCGTGCAACTATGGCCTCGACTCACGGTTCCAGCTTTGCTCGGTGGGCCTGGTGTGGCTGATGTTCCTAATAGAGCTCTTCAGCAAGAATAAGAACCCCCTCGCCAACATCGCCCTGACGATACTTGGGTGCGTTTACATAGGCATGCCCTTCACGCTGTTCAACCTGTTGGCGTTCAAGACCGGGACGTACGATTACTGGCCCATCATAGGCCTTTTCGCGCTGGTGTGGGTGAACGACACCGGGGCCTACTTGGCGGGCGTGACCATGGGGCGCCATAAGCTCTATGAGCGCATCTCGCCCAAGAAGACCGTCGAGGGCTTCATAGGCGGCGTGGTGTTGACCGTGGCCGTGGGGTTGGCCTCGTACCTGTGTTTTGGCGACTGCTTCTTCCACGCGGGCATGGCGTTCACCCTGGTCTCGACGGCGATAGTGGCCGTCGTGGGCACGTGCGGCGACCTCGTGGAGTCGATGTTCAAGAGGTCAGTCAACATTAAAGACACGGGTAGCCTGCTGCCCGGGCATGGCGGGGTGCTTGACCGATTCGACGCCGTGATGTTCGCGGCCCCGATAGTCAGCCTTCTGTATTATTTTTTCGTATAAAAACTTCATCTGTACAAATAAATGACACTACACAAGGAGGGACGTGCGACCATAGTTCTCTCGCTGCTGCTATTCTTCGTAATCAACGGATTGGCCTGGTGGGGAATGAGCAAGCCAGCGGCACAGATAGTGACCGTCGTCACGCTCGTCCCCCTCTGCATAGCCATAAACTTTTTCCGCCGCCCGTCGCGCCACAAGGTGAAGATAGAGGGCGCGATAGTCTCGCCGTGCGACGGCACTGTGGTGGCGATAGAGGAGACATATGAGCCAGAGGTGTTGAAGCGCGACGCGTTGCAGGTGTCGATATTCATGTCGGTGACGAACGTTCACATCAACTGGTTTCCCGTCGGTGGCGTGGTCGAGTACTACCGTCACCACGACGGCAAGAAGATGGCGGCGTACTTGCCCAAATCGTCGACCAACAACGAGCGCTCGTCGGTACTGATCAGGACGAAGAGCGGTAAAGAGGTCCTGGCAAGGCAAGTGGCAGGGGCGATGGCCCGTCGCGTGGTGACCTACGCCAAGGAGGGCCAGACGGTGAGCCAATCGGAAGAGATGGGCTTCATCAAGTTCGGCTCCCGAGTTGACCTGTATTTGCCGATAGGCACGAAAATAGACGTCAAGCTAAAAGACAAAGTGACCGGAAGTCAGACAGTCATAGGCTGGCTCGAATGACGGCGGCACGAGACCCAAGCTGACAACAGAAACCAAAACGACAAAAAAGCCCGTCTCTTTAGGCCCCGTCAAAAGGGGTTGGAGAGTGGGCTTTTGTTATTCCCGATAGTTACCATTATTTAAACGAATCTCAGAAGTTGAAAACCAGGGGCAGCTATTTTGAGCTGATAGACCAGACCTATTACTTTCCTCAGGAAGGGTTTGATTTGGAGAACGGAAACCTATTCTTCAACAACATATCGCTCAGGTACATAATAAGCAAATACGGGACGCCCGTGAAGATAACCTACCTGCCCAAGATAGGTGACCAGATAAAGCGCGCCCGCAACCTCTTCAGCAAAGCGCTGCGGAGCAACGGCTACCATGGCGAGTACAAATATTGCTACTGCACGAAGAGCTGCCACTTTAGTTTCGTGATAAAAGAGGCGTTGCGCTACGGCGTACAGCTCGAGACCTCGTCGGCGTATGACATCGACATCGTTCACGAGCTGTATGAGGAGGGCTGCATAGGGAACGACATCATAATCATAAACAACGGCTACAAGAGCGACCTCTACCTGAAGAAGATAAAGGAGCTCGTCGACATGGGATTCAAGAACTGCATAACCGTCTTGGACAGCATGGACGAGCTTGACAGGCTGACGGCCGTCATGGAAGGCAAGCACGTCAACATAGGCATCCGGATGGCCATCGACGAAGAGCCTCAGTCGGCCTACTACACGAGCCGCCTCGGAATCCGGCCGTCGGAGATAGTCAACTTCTACAACACGAAAATCAAGGACAACCCGACGGTCAGCCTGACGCTGTTCCACTTCTTCGTGGACTCGGGAATCAAGGACACGCTGTATTTCTGGGGCGCGTACCAGAAAGCCATATCGCTGTACGCGGAGCTCAAGAAACAGTGCGACACCCTCCACATAATAGACCTCGGCGGCGGCCTGCCGATCAGGAACAACTTGGCGTTCGACTACGACTACAAATACATGGTCAACGAGCTGGTCAGGAGCCTGAAGGAGGTGTGCCAAAACGAGGACATTGACGACCCGGACATCATCACCGAATTCGGCAAATACACCGTTGGCGAGACTGGGGCCGTGATTTTCAAGGTCGTCGAGGCCAAGCGCCAGAACGACACCGAGTTGTGGTACCTGATAGACAATAGCCTCATGACGACGATCCCCGACAGCTGGGGAATCGCGGAGAAGTTCATCCTGCTGCCCATCAACAAATGGGACAAGCCCTACCAGCGCGTCAACATTGGGGGCATAACGTGCGACCACGCCGACTACTATAACACGGAAGACCTCAACCAGCAAGTCTACATGCCCTGCGTCGACCCGCAAGACAAAGAACCCCTGTACCTGGGCTTCTTCCACACGGGGGCCTATCAGGACTCGCTAAGCGGTTATGGCGGCATCAAGCACTGCCTGATCCCGAGCCCTAAGCACGTGGTGATTGACCGCAACGACAACGGCCAAATTGTGGACTACCTCTTCAACGACGAGCAGAAGCCCGAGGACATGCTCCACATATTGGGCTTCAACAAGAAATAGCCCCCCTCCCCCACCCCACTCGCCAAAGACAAAGCCATGAGCACGGACGAGAGCAAGACACTTCACGGCACAGCCGGGACGTACGTCGTCGACGGCTCGATGGGCCGCCGGGGCAAGTTTGGCGGCGTCATGACGGGGCGCGACGCCAACGGCCTCCGCGTCACGGTGAAAGCCCTGGAGCGTCATGGCGAGGGGCTGCGCGAGGTGCTGCGACGCGTGGGGAGCCTGGACCGGCGCGACGTGGCGCGCATAGTGGACGTGTTCACGGGTGCGGACGGCAGGCTGTACGTGGTCCGCGAGATGGTGGAGGGGACCGACCTGAAAAGCATATTCGCCAACAAGAAGCTCTACGGTCGAATTGGCGAGGACGCGTACATCGTCATGGGGCGCGCCGTGCTGAGGGCGCTGGAGGCCGTGCATGGCGCGGGCGTCGTGCATAGGGACATTAAGCCGTCGAACATAGTGTTGCGCCACGCCGAGGGCGCGGACATTGAGCGTTGCGACTTTGGCGACATCGCGTTGATAGACTTCGAGCAGGGCATGGCCCTGCCGTACGACGGCACGGCGCGGACGCAGTTCGCCCTCATATACTCGCCCCCCGAGATGCTTCTCAAGCACAACGAGCTCGTCGGGCCCGGCGCGGACCTCTTCGCCTTGGGGACAACAATCTACCACCTCGTCATGGGAAAGACCCCGTATACGGATTGCAACCCCGAAGTGCTTATCAACCTTCAACTTACGTATCCGATGAAGAAACCCGGCCGTATGACGGACGAGCTGTTCGGGGTGTTGAGCAAGGCGGCGTATAAGGAGGCTTTCAGGCTTCCGCCCCGTAGGCTCGGACCCGACGAGATCGTAGCTACACTGCGTCGCGGCGTGGAGGGCAGGTACGGCTCGGCGGGCGAAATGCTCGCGGCCCTTGAGGGCGTCAGACAGGCCCTGCGACCCGCCAATTGGTTTGAGCGCACGTTTGGCGCGTAGGTTCTTCCCAAAGCCCCCACCCTATCGAAGAAAGAATAATCTGATGAAACAATATCTCGACCTGGCGCGCAGAATCCTGGCGGAAGGCAACAGGCGCGGCGACCGTACGGGGACCGGCACGATAAGCGTCTTCGGCCACCAGATGACATTTGACCTCAAAGAGGGCTTCCCCCTGCTGACAACGAAGAAACTGCACACGAAATCAATCATTTACGAGCTGCTGTGGTTTCTAAAGGGTTCGACGAACGTGCATTGGCTGCAAGAGCACGGCGTGAGGATATGGAACGAGTGGGCGGACGCCGACGGCGAGCTCGGGCCTGTGTACGGCCACCAATGGAGGTCGTGGACGGGCGGCGACGGCAAGACGATAGACCAGATAAAGGAGGTCGTCGAGCAGATACGCGTTAACCCCGAATCGCGCCGCCTTATCGTCAGCGCGTGGAACGTGGCCGAGATTGGCGCGATGAAGTTGCCGCCATGCCACGTGATGTTCCAGTTCTACGTGGCGAACGGCGAGTTGAGCTGCCAGCTATACCAGCGGAGCGGCGACGTCTTCCTTGGCGTGCCGTTCAACATCGCGTCGTACGCCCTTCTGACGATGATGGTGGCGCAGGTGTGCGGGCTCAAGCCGGGAAAATTCGTCCACACGCTGGGCGACGCCCACCTGTACGTCAACCATCTGGAGCAGATAAGGGAGCAGCTGACCCGTGAGCCGTATCCGCTCCCGACGATGAGGCTGAACCCGGACGTTAGGAGCATCGACGACTTCAAGTATGAGGATTTCGAGCTTGAAGGCTACCGGGCTTGGCCACATATAAAGGGGGAGGTTTCAGTTTAGCCCTCCCCTCGCCAGAAAGACTAATGAGCAAAACTAAAACGACAGAAATGATGAAAAGAGTCTTGACAATGGTGGCGCTGGCGTTGGCGACGACCGCCGCGGCAGCCCAGAACATAACGAAGCACGTCGACCCCGTGGAGACCTTTATCGGGCAGACGCGTATGCTCGGCAGCATGGGCGGCGCTTGGAAGGCGGGCATAGATGCCGTTTGTGGCCTGACAATCAACGCATTTGACGACAAGCCAAATATCTACAAGACGGAGCTGTTAATCCGCGCGTTCAACGGCAAGAGGATAGTTGGCATAAATGCCGGCTCGAAACTAATCCTGAAGGCGGGCGACACGACAATCTACCTGATAACGCCCGACGGCAGCCAATGGGACGGCGGCGAGGAGACTATCGTGGAGACTGACGCTGAAGGCGGGGAGCGATTGTCGTACGCGTCGGAGGCTCGCTACCCCATAACGGAGGCCGACCTTGAACTGCTGAAGAAGCACGGCTTCAGGAAATACAGGCTGCAAGTGGAAGACAATGTCTACGAGTACGAACTGGACGAGAGACAGGCTGCCAAATTTGCGGAAAAGCTTTCGGAGGCCTATAAGGAGATTCGCGACTTGCAGCTCTTCATGGCAAAGAAAGTGAACGACTTGTCTGATTTCTGAGGCGCTCGGGGGTTGGCGTCGGTCAATGACACTTGACGCCGACCGTGACCGCGTCGTAGAAATCGTGCAAAAGGGCCGCGGCGGTTGCGCCGCGGCCCTTTTTGCCGTCGTTGGCCTCTGGCGGCGCGCCGGCTTGCTGTTTAAGCAAAGAAGAAATATGCAATCAGTATGGCCGCAATGACGCCCGCGATGTCGGCAATCAAGCCGCAAGCCACGGCGTGGCGGGTGTCCTTGATTCCTACGGAGCCGAAATAGACGGCCAAGATGAAGAAAGTCGTGTCGGCGGCCCCTTGGAAAAGGCATGAGAGTCGGCCGGCGAAAGAGTCGGGGCCGCAGGTGTTCATGCACTCGATCATGAAGCCGCGTGCGCCGCTGCCGCTCAAGGGTTTCATGAAAGCCGTTGGGAGGGCGTCGACGAAGCGAGTGTCGGCCCCGAGCGCGTCGACGCAGAAGCGCACCCCGTCGAGGGCGAAGTCGAGCGCGCCGCTGGCGCGGAACATGCCGACAGCCACGAGCATGGCCACGAGGAAGGGGATTATGGAGACGGCGGTCTTGAATCCGTCTTTCGCGCCCTCGATAAATGTGTCGTAGACATTGACTCGTCGGCGCATGGCCATGATTATGAATAGCGAGATGACGATGAGCAGGATGGCGCTGGAGACGCCTATGGAAAGGCTTTCGACGCTCTCTCGCGTCATCCGCCCGACAGCCCAGACGATGGCGGCGACAAGTAGCGCCGCGGCACCGAGATAGGCCATGACCACGCGGTTGAAGAGGTTGATTCGCTGGACGGCGGCGACGGCCATCAGGCCCGCGATGGTGGAGCAGAAGGTGGCCAGGAGCAGCGGGAGGAATATGTCGGCCGGGTTGGCTGCCCCGCACTGCTGCCGATAGGCCATGATCGTCACGGGGATTATCGTGAGGCCGCTCGTGTTGAGGACGAGGAACATGATCTGGGCGTTGGTGGCGGCCTCGGGCTTGGGGTTGAGGGACTGTAGCTCTTTCATGGCTTTGAGTCCCATGGGCGTGGCGGCGTTGTCGAGCCCGAGCATATTGGCTGCGATGTTCATGGTCATGGCGCCATAGGCTTTGTGGCCGGGCGGCACTTGCGGGAAAAGGCGGCGGAAAAGTGGCGAGATGGCTTTGCTGAGGGCCCCGACTACGCCTCCCGCCTCGCCAACGCGCATGAGTCCCATCCAGAGGGTGAGCACTCCCGTGAGGTAGAGCGAGATTTCGAAGCCGCTCTTGGCGGAGGAGAAAGTGGAAGCCACCACGTCGGCGAGAGTCGCAGAGTCGCCCGTCGCAACCCATTGGACGATAGAGAGAAGCGCGGCGGCGAGTATGAAGAAGATCCAGATGTAGTTGAGGGCCATTGCAAGGCGTTTGATGAACTGAAATTAGCTATTTTTGTTGACAGAACGAATAACGAGATGCCATCGGGAAAAGAAGAAAGTGAGCAGTGCCAGCCGATAGGATGGGCTGGTCGGCGCGTGGCCGTAGTGGGTGTTGGCAGGGCTATAGACGAGGTTCTTTGCGACGGACTCGGCAAGGGGGGCGCGCAAGTGCGGCTCGTGACGTGCGCCGACGGGCCAGCCGCGGGGGAAAGGGACCTCTTCAGCGTCGACGAGCTGAGGGACGGCGTGAGGGGTTGCGACGCTGTTTTTTGCACTATAGGGATCAATTGTTTTGAGAGTGGCGACGGCGCGAGGCACTGGGCGATGAGCGTTGGCGGCGTCGGGGCTTTGTGCTTGGCGATGGAGGCGGAGGGTGTCGGGCGGCTTATCTTCCTTAGTTCGGTGGTTTGCCTTGGTCGTCAGACGACGGCCTCGGCGGTCGGCATTGGCACTCCATACCTGTCGGACGACAACCGCGAGGGTTGGGAGAAGAGCCTTTTCAGGGGCGAGATGGAGGCCTGGAAGGCGGCGGAGAGGGGGATAGCGGTGTCGGTGGTTTGCGCGGGATGGATTGAGGAGGAGCTGCGCGGCCCGGTGGAGAGATTCGCGTCAGGCGGGGGGAAGTATGTAGCGCCCATGAGCAGCGGATTCGCCAACGCGGAGGAAGTGGCCCGGGCGATGATGGGAGCAGCTGAGGGTGAGAGGGTCATGTGCGTCGGGCGTAACGCGAGGCTCGTGGATGTGGCGAACGAGGTTTGCCCCGGGTCCCAGTTTCGTGAGGTGAGGATGGGCGTGGCGAAGCTCTTGGCGCGGCTGCCTAAGAGCCTTTGCGGGCGGTGGATGTTTGCGGGTGAGCTTGGGCGCGGGGGTTGTCGAAAGGACGAATACGAGTGCGGGGGGGCGGGGTTTGCCGCGAAGCCTTAGGACGGGCTTTTTTTTTCGTTTTTCAAGTATTAGGTAATCAAAAAAGGGGCGGCCAGACGGCCACCCCCGGGTTGTTGTGGTGTTCTCCTGAGAGTTATGCACTGAGGAGTATTGAGACTTTGTTTGCCTTGCACTCGACGTAGCCGGCTTGGCAGTCGAAAGCGAGGGATTCGCCATTGTCGGTCTTGACGTTGATCTGGCCATTGGCGAGGGAGGCGATGATGGGAGCGTGGTTTCGGAGGATGGCGAACCGCCCGTTTCGGCCAGGCATCTCGACCATCTGGATGTTGCCGCTGAAGACGACTGCTTCGGGCGAGACGATTTCCAAATTGAGTGGCGTGTCCATGTCCGTAGCTGTTATGCGTTAGCGGCCTCTTTGATGAGCCTTTCTCCCTTTTCGATGGCTTCTTCGATTGTGCCGACGAGGTGGAATGCGGCCTCGGGGTATTTGTCGAGTTCGCCGTCCATGATCATGTTGAAGCCCTTGATGGTGTCTTCGATGGAGACGTAGGCGCCTTTGAGGCCTGTAAATTGCTCGGCGACGAAGAATGGCTGTGAGAGGAAGCGCTGGACGCGGCGTGCGCGGGCGACGACGAGTTTGTCTTCCTCGGAGAGTTCTTCCATGCCAAGGATGGAGATGATGTCTTGAAGCTCGTTGTAGTGCTGGAGTAGTTGCTTGACTCGTTCGGCGCACTCGTAGTGTGCTTTTCCGACAATCTCGGGTGTGAGGATGCGGGATGTTGAGTCGAGCGGGTCGACGGCAGGGTAGATGCCGAGCTCTGCGATTTTGCGGCTGAGGACGGTTTTGGCGTCGAGGTGGGCGAAGGTTGTGGCGGGCGCGGGGTCGGTGAGGTCGTCGGCGGGGACGTAGACGGCCTGGACGGATGTGATGGATCCGTGTTTGGTGGATGTGATGCGCTCTTGGAGTGCGCCCATCTCGGAGGCGAGGGTGGGCTGGTAGCCTACGGCTGAGGGCATGCGTCCGAGGAGTGCTGAGACTTCGGAGCCGGCTTGTGTGAAGCGGAAGATGTTGTCGATGAAGAGTAGGATGTCACGTCCGGCTCCTTTGCCGTCGCCGTCGCGGAGGCTTTCGGCGATGGTGAGGCCTGAGAGTGCGACTCGTGCGCGGGCTCCTGGTGGTTCGTTCATCTGTCCGAAGACCATTGTGCATTGGGACTTGGCGAGGGCTTCTTTGTCGACTTTGCTGAGGTCCCATTCTCCTTTTTCCATGCTTTCTTTGAAGGCTTCGCCGTAGTTGACGATGCCGCTCTCAATCATTTCGCGGAGCAGGTCGTTGCCCTCTCGTGTGCGTTCGCCTACGCCGGCGAATACGGAGAGGCCGTTGTGGCCTTTTGCGATGTTGTTGATGAGCTCTTGGATGAGGACTGTCTTGCCGACGCCGGCGCCTCCGAAGAGTCCGATTTTGCCGCCTTTGGCGTAGGGCTCGATGAGGTCGATGACTTTGATTCCCGTGAAGAGTACTTCGCTTTCTGTGGTGAGTTCTTCGTAGGAGGGTGCTGGTTTGTGGATTGGGCTGCCTCCGTCTTTGGCTGGGGTCTCCATGCCGTCGATGGCGTCGCCGATGACGTTGAGTAGTCGTCCGCGCGCGTTTTCGCCGTTTGGCATCATGATTGGGGCTCCGGTGGCGATGGCTTCCATGCCGCGGCGCAGGCCGTCGGTTGATTCCATGGCGATGCACCTGACTGTGTTTTCGCCGATGTGCTGTTCGCATTCGGCGATGAGGGTGTCGCCGTTGTCTCTCGTGATTACGAGTGCGTCGTAGATTTCAGGGAGTCCGTCTTGCGCGGCGTCGAAGGCGACGTCGACGACGGGGCCGACTATCTGTATGATTTTTCCTTTCTGTGCCATATTGTGTGAGGGGTTTTATTTGTCTCTTTTGAAGAGTTTGTTGGCGTAGTCGATGAAGTATCGTTTGCCTTCGGCTGGGATTTCCATTTCTCGGAGTTTGGACATGGCTTGGTCGAAGAGTTGCTCAACTTTTTGTTGGGCTGCGTCTTTGGCTCCGGTGACTTCGAAGATGTTTTTGACGGCTTCGACTTTTTCTTCCCTTACGGCTTCGGGGTTGGTCATCCAGGCTTGGAGTTCGCGGCGTTGCTGTGCGTCGGCTCCTTCGTGGGCTTTGAGGAGGAGGAATGTTTTTTTGTTTTCCATTATGTCGCCTCCGATGGCTTTGCCGAAGGTTTGTGGGTCTCCGAAGCTGTCGAGTATGTCGTCTTGGAGCTGGAAGGCGAGTCCGATGAGGATTCCGTAGTCGTAGAGGGATTGTGTCTCTTGGGCTGTGGCTCCGCCTACGAGTGCGCCGATTTTGATGGATGTGGCGAGGAGGACGGCTGTTTTGAGCCTGATCATCTCGAGGTATTCGGCGGGTGTGACGTCGTCTCGCGTCTCGAAGTCCATGTCGAGCTGTTGTCCTTCGCAGACTTCTCTGGCGACTTGGTTGAAGGCGTCGGTTATGAGTGAGAAGGATGGTGAGTCGGTGAGTTGGAGGAGGCGGTATGCCTCGATGAGCATGGCGTCGCCGCTGAGGATTGCGGTGTTGAGTCCGTATTTTGAGGCGACGGTTGGTTTGCCTCGCCGGATGGTGGCTTTGTCCATGACGTCGTCGTGGAGGAGCGTGAAGTTGTGGAAGACTTCGAGGGCGAGCGCGGGCCATTTGGCTTGCTTGTAGTCGTCCTTGAAGAGTCCGCAGGTGGCGAGGCAGAGTGCAGGCCTGAGCCGTTTGCCTCCGAGTGACATGGAGTATCGGATGGGGTCGTAGAGGTTTTGTGGTTCTTTGCCGTAGTCGATTTCGGCGAGCCACTTTTCCACGTCGGCTTGTATTGATTCAAAGGAAAGCATAATCAAAGATACAAAAAGAAATGTATGTTGAATCTTTTGCTTTTGAAGTCTTTTGGCGTGAGGTGGTCAGTTTAGAAGGTTTTGTTTTCTATTTGGGAGATTTTGAGTTTCCAGCGTTCGAGGATTGGGATTGAGGCTTGTGTTCTTTTGGAGAATCCGGACATTACGGAGTCGGAGACGGCGCATATTTGTCCGTTGTCTTTGTCGACGATTGCCATGATCATGCTGATGCTTTTGTAGCCGATGCGGTGGACGGCGACTCGGACTTCGATGTTGTCGTCGAGCCTGATTTGGCGCAGGAAGTCGGTGGCGTAGGATACGACGAGGAGTGTGGAGTCTCCTTTGTAGAAGTCGGGTCCGCAGCATTCTTTGAGGTAGGCGGCCCTTCCGATGTCGAAGAAGGCTTGCATGGAGCTGTTGTTGGCGTGTCCGTAGCCGTCGAGGTCGTTGAAGCGTAGTTGGATGTCGGTTTTTACCTTGAAGGGGTAGTTTTGGACGTCTATGGGGTATTGTTTTTTTATCATGGGTTTGTCAGGGCCTGATTATTTTGATTTGTCCGTCGGGTTTGAGTTTGACGATGCTGCTGGGTTTTGCGGTGGCGGTGTCGTCTTGCCGGAAGCGGACAACGTAGTCGACGGCGTCTTTGATTTGTTGTGGGATTTGGTTGAATGTGGCGGGTGCGGGTTGTCCGGATATGTTGGCTGAGGTGGAGACTACGGCTTTTTGGAAGCGGTAGCAGAGGGCGTGGCTGAATTTTTCGGATGTGACTCGGATTCCGATGGAGCCGTCGTCGGCTATGAGGTTTTTGGCGAGGTTTTTGGCGCCGTCGAGTATGAGTGTGGTGGGCTTGTTGGCTATTTGCATGATTTCGAAGGCGAGGTCGGTGAGGTCTCGGACGTAGATTTGTGCGCGTATGGGTGAGTCGACGAGGACGAGCATGCTTTTGGATTCGGCTCTTTTTTTGATGTCGAAGATTTTGGCTACGGCTTCGGGGTTTGTGGCGTCGCAGCCGAGTCCCCAGACTGTGTCGGTGGGGTAGAGTATGACGCCTCCTTGCCGGAGTGTTTTGAGGGCTTGGCGGAGGTCGTCGTCGTATTGGTTGTTGTCCATTGTCGAGTTAGTTGTGGGTTGTCGATGTGTTGATACGTTGGTGTGTCGGTTAATGTTTTGACGTTAAGGCGCGGCAGGTGTGGTGTAGCCTGCCGCGCCTTGATTTTTTTTTGTTGGGGGGTGTTGTCGGGGTGGGTTACGCGCTGATGTCGAAGTCGCGTAGGCAGTCGTTGAGTGATGTTTTCTTGTCGGTTGATTCTTTTCGCCGTCCGATGATGAGTGTGGCGGATGTGGCGTATTCGCCGGCGGGGAATTTTTTGACGTAGGAGCCTGGGATGACGACGGATCGGGGTGGGACGTAGCCTTTGGTTATGACTGGTTCGGGTCCTGTGACGTCGATGATTTTGGTGGATCCTGTCAGTACGCAGCCTGCCGCGAGGACGGCTTCGCGGCCGATGTGGCATCCTTCGACTATGATGGAGCGGGAGCCGATGAAGGCGTGGTCTTCGATGATGACGGGGGCTCCTTGTACGGGTTCGAGTACTCCTCCGATGCCTACTCCTCCGCTGAGGTGTACTCCTCGTCCAATTTGCGCGCAGCTGCCGACGGTGGCCCAGGTGTCGACCATGGTCCCGCTGCCGACTCGTGCTCCGATGTTGACGAATGAGGGCATGAGGACGACTCCTTTCTCAATGTAGGAGCCGTAGCGGGCGACGGCGTGGGGGACGGCTCGGACTCCCATTTGGGCGTAGCCGTGTTTGAGGGGGACTTTGTCGTTCCATTCGAAGGGGTTGGTCTCGATGGTTTTCATGTCGTGGATTGGGAAGTAGAGTATGATGGCCTTCTTGATCCACTGGTTTACGGTCCAGTTGGAGCCGGAGTCGTCGGGTTGTGCGACTCGGAGGAATCCTTTGTCGAGGAGGTCGACGACGCAGTCGATGGCTCTGCGGGTCTCGGGGGCGGCGAGGAGTGAGCGGTCTTCCCAGGCGGCCTCGACGATTTGTTTTAGTTCATCCATGGAAGTGGGGTTGGTTATTGTTGTGTGGTTAGGTTCTTTTTGTTGTGTGGTCTTTAGGTCCTGAGTTTTTGTAGCCTCTTGTTGAGGCGTTGCTTTCGGAGGTTCTCGAAGTATGTGAGTAGGCGGCGGAGCAGGTCGAAATAGAGTGTGAAGTATAGTCCGGCGACGAGAATCCAGATGACTGCGCAGTTGAAGAGGAGTGTGGGGATGAGGAGGCTGCCAATTCGTTTGCAGGGGGCGTAGAGGTGTGCTCGGCCGTGGGTGTTGTCGGGTATGTTGTAGACGGGTTGGCGTCGTCGGACGATTTTGTCGGTGTAGACGGCGATGGGTTGGAAGTTGTCTTTGGCTTGTACGAGGCGTGTGAGGGCGTCGTTGGAGGTCTGGTGTTTGAGGAGGGCGAGTTTGTCGGGGGAGCCGAGTTCGCTTACGGCCGCCATGGCGATGCTGTCGCAGCTGGAGTTGGCTTGTTGAAATTGGCGTCGCGCGGCGTCCATGAGGAGGGTGATGGCGGCGTCGGCTTTGTCGGAGACGGCGGGGGTGTAGGCCACTGGCATGGCGATGGAGTCGGGTAGTTGGACGGCGAGTTGTGTTTGCGCTTTTTTGACTTCGGAGATGAGGAGGGGTCCTTTAGAGTTGTCGGTACGGGCCTGGCGGCTGATTTTGGAGAGTTCGGGGAGCCAGGAGCCGATGGTGTAGGAGGCTTGGCTTCGTTGTAGTTCGGCGTCGAAGAAGCGTTTTTCGTAGTCGCCGTTGACGTACTGGTCGACGGCGAGGGCTTCGTAGGCCCATCGTGAGACCATGATGTCGCCGATGACGGGTGTGTACTCGCGGTTGGCGAGTGTGGGGTGTAGGCGGTCGAAGTTGACCATGGTCCCGCTGAAGAGGAGTTGTGGGACGATGACGAGTGGTATGGATATGTAGATTGAGACGGCGTTTTTGAGTCCGCTGCTGATGTTGAGTCCGAAGAGGATGGCGAAGGCGAAGGTGGTGAGCAGTACGGCGGCGTGCGCTGGCCAGTGTGAGAGTGGGATTCCCATTATGGAGTGTCCTATGCAGACGAGCATGGCCGTCTGGAGCGTGGCGAGGGCGAAGAGGTTGATGATCTTGGCGTTGAGGTAGGAGGATCGGCTAAGGTTGAGGAATTGTTCGCGGACGAGGAGTTTGCGGTCTTTGAACATTTCCTCTGCGGCGGTGTTGAGTCCGACGAAGATGGCGACCACTACGCACATGAAGAGGTATGTTGGGAGGTTGGAGTTGGCGAAGAAGGAGTATCGGGCGTCGTCGCCGATGTAGTGTGTGGCGAAGGAGAGTAGTAGGGCGAGGATAGGGACTTCGAGGAGGTTGAGGAGCATGTATTGGGAGTCCTTGAGCTTTTTGAGGGCGTCGCGGAGCATGAAGGTGGTGAACTGGCTGCTCCGGGGGGGTATGCTGTAGAGGTTGTCGGGGAGTTTTTCCTTGACGGTGGATTTTTTTTGTTTCCAGTCGAAGGAGCCCTCGAACTCTTCGCAATAGGATTTGTACCATTCTTGTGGTGATACTTTCCTTTTGCGGATGAGTTTGCCGGAGGGGTCGACCATGCGTGTCTCGATGATTCGGAGTGGGAGTCCGGTCTTGACGTTTCCGCAGAGGTAGCATTCTCGTTCCTCGGGGTTGACGTAGTGTGCTTTGTTTTTGAAGTAGACGATGGCGTTCATGGGGTTGCCGTTGTAGACCATGTAGCCGCCCTGGTCGATGATGAGGAGTTTGTCGAGGAGTTTGTAGATGTCGCTGTTGGGCTGGTGTATGTTGATTATGACGAGTTTGCCTTTGAGTACTTGGCGTTTGAGGAGGGACATTACTTTCTCGGAGTCGGAGCTTGAGAGTCCGGAGGTTGGCTCGTCGACGAAGAGTATTGAGGGTTCTCGCATGAGTTCGAGGGCGATGTTGAGCCTCTTGCGCTGTCCGCCGCTGAGTACTTTGTTGAGTGGTGTTCCGACTTTGAGGTTTCGTGCTTCGACGAGGTCGAAGTCTTGGAGTGCTTTCTCGACGAGGTGTTGTTTTTCGTGTCGCGACTTGTTGCTGAAGATGAGCCTGGCGTTGAAGTAGAGGTTTTCGTAGACGGTGAGTTCCTCGTTGAGCATGTCGTCTTGAGGGACGTAGCCGATTACTCCTTCGAGCGCTTTGTGGTCTTTGCGGAGGTCGTAGCCGTTGATGGTTATTTTGCCTTGTGAGGGTTTGAGTTTTCCGCAGAGGAGGTTCATGAGTGTGCTCTTGCCGGAGCCGGATCCGCCCATGACTCCGACGAGTTGTCCGCTTTTGCCGAGGAAGCTGAATTTGTGGATTCCGACGACGGTGTCGGAGAATTTGTATTCGACGTCGAGTGCTTTGTATATGATTCGCCCGGTGTCGGGTCTGGTGATGAATTTTTCGGCGATGTGGCCGTAGTAGACGGGTCTGACGTGTGAGGTGTTGATGACTCCACCTGGGGCCATGGGGTAGACTTTGTTGGCGTCGAGTTTGTGGCCGCTGAGGTAGAGGTTTCGTCCGCCGTCGTAGCGGAAGACGAAGGTGTTGGTGCACTTGACGTGGAGGACGTAGACGGAGACTCCGAATTTGCCGATGTAGATGTGCTTGATGTCGGGGTGTGCTTTTTCGGGTCGTCCGTTGATGATGAGTAGTCTGGTCTTGTCGACGACGTAGGCAGGGGTGTCGAGTGTGAAGGTTTTGAGGTTCCAGTAGTCGTCGGGTGGTATTCTGAGGAGGTCGGCGAGCGCGTCGACGAATCGTTCCTCGTCGTAGCTGACATCGGGTTTGGCGATGTAGTTGAGCATTGAGGCGAGGAGGAGTATTTTCTCTTCGAGGTCTATTTCGAGGTTGATGTCGGCGCAGATGCACCTTAGTCGTCGGATGTTTTCTTTGGTTCTTGCGACGATTTCCTCGTCGGACTGTGGTCCGCTTTGTGCGTGGAATTTGGCTATGTAGAAGTCGTAGCGTTTGAGGAATTTGGCTACGTATTCGGCGTTGAATTGGAGGGCGAGGTATTCGCTTACTTTGGCTCTGCCGACGTTACTACTGGCGTGTTTGACGTCAGTGAGCAGCGCGAATAGCTGCATGAGGGCTTCGAGAAGGACTTCGCTCATCTGCTGGGTATTGAGTCGTCCGCTTGGGTTTCGGGTGGAGGTAGCGGGCGTGGTGTTCGGTTAATGGAGACCCAAATATAATGAATTTGGGCGTGGTAGTCGGTTGGGGATGGGTTAAAATAACCGTCTCTTCCGCGTAGGTTTTTGGGGGGTTGGCCTGCTTTGCGGCCTTCTTTTTTTTTCTTGGTTTGGGAGGGTGTTGTGTTTTTGCGGGTTGTCGTATGGGCAGAAACGTAAAGTTGGCATCCGCGGCGCTTGGGGTGAGGTCGCGGATGCCAATGTGGCTAGTGTTTGTGGTTTGAGTGCTATTTGGCGAGGCTCTCGAGCATTCGTTTGATGACCACTTGCGCGGAGACGACCCTGTTGGCGGCTTCGGGTATGACGATGCTGTTGGGGCTGTCGATGACTTCGTCGGTGACGATCATGTTTCGGCGTACGGGGAGGCAGTGCATGAATTTGGCGTTGTTGGTCCAGCTCATGTGTTCGGCGTCGACGGTCCAGCTCATGTCTTTTGAGAGGATTTGTCCGTAGCTCTCGTAGGAGGCCCAGTTTTTGGCGTAGATGAAGTCGGCGCCTTCGAAGGCTTTCTTCTGGTCGCGTTCTAAGACGGCGCCTTGCATGATGTCGGGTGCGAGTTCGTAGCCTTCGGGGCAGGTGAAAGTGAAACTTTCTTTA
>JAFPDB010000107.1 GCA_017390085.1 Bacteroidales bacterium
GCCCTACGTGGACCAGGACCGCATGGGAGTCCACGGTTGGAGCTTCGGCGGCTACATGACCATAAGCCTCCTGACGACGCACCCCGAAGTCTTCAAAGCCGGCGTGGCCGGCGGACCCGTATGCGATTGGAAGTACTACGAGGTGATGTATGGCGAGAGGTATATGGACACCCCTCAGCAAAACCCTGAGGGCTACGAAAAGACGAGCCTCCTCAACAAAATCGGCAAGCTCGACACCCGCCTGCTCATCATCCATGGGGCGATGGACAGCACCGTGGTCTGGCAACACAGCCAAGCCCTGCTCAACAGCGCAATCGAGGCTGGCAAATACATTGACTACTCGGTCTACCCCAACCATCCGCACAACGTATCGGGTCACGACCGCACCCATCTGATTGGCTACATCAAACGGTATTTCGACACCTTCTTGAAGCCTCAGGAAATGTAGGACAGTGGCCGTACATCAAAAAAGCCGCCCCGGGGAATCCCCGCGGCGGCTTTTTTGTGTGCGTTGAAGGAGTCACTCGCGCGTTACTTCGCCAACCCCATGAGGGCGAAGACGAGGGGCGCGTTCCAGTTTATGGCAATCTCGTTGGTCGAGTAGCTGCACTCCTGGTCGCCATAGGCGGCGGCGGGGTACTGGCTGCGTGTAGAGATTCCGCAATCGTCGGGAACCACGGTGTTCGGGCCTCCGGCAAGGAAACCGGGCACGGGCTCGACGATGCCGTCGGCCGACGAGGGGCGGTGGTGGATGTTCATGGGCGGGCGGGAGCCGACACCCGTCACGAAGGAGTAGCCCACGGCGTTGCGGCCAAAGATGTAGTGGAGGTCGTTGGCGGCTGAGGCTTTGAGGGCGGCCGCCTTATCGGCACATGACGACGCGAGGACGAGTTTGGTCATCGCCTCATTGACAACAGAAGAGTTGCTGCCCCAATCGTAGAACGCAAGGCTCAGGCTGACAGGCGATTGGCTCTCGACGGCAAGAAGCGAGTCTGCTACGGCCGACACCGCGGCCGCCGCGTCGAACGAGGGCAGGCAGCAATCTTCCGCCAACATGGAGAAATAGGCCAGCATCCCGACCTCGCCCCATGCCGGGACGCCATAGTCGCCCTTATGCTTCTGAGCCTCGTCGGCATATTTGTCGTCACCGAAAGTGAGATACATCTCCGTGGCAGCCCATAGCCACTCGTCGTCGAGCTTCGAGTCGCCATATTCGCCCGTCGAGACATCCTCAGGGTTCTTAAACTCCACATTGGGGTTCTTCTCAGCCCATGCGTACGCCCTAAGCGCCACGTTGCGGCAGCTGTCGGCCAATGGCACGAGCTTCTCCGAGACCTTGGGCAAGCTGCGGGCGGCAAAGGCGGCTGTGGCGGCAAGATCGAGGGCGGCGGCCGTGCCCTTGGCCACGACGTAGCGCGTGCCGTGGCAATCGGCCGGCATGATGAAGCCCTCGAAAGAGAGGGTCGTCAGCTTATGATACACTCCGCCGTCGTTGGGGTCCTGCATGGTGAGCATCCAGCGTAGGTTGTAGAGCGTCTCGTTGACAAGGTCGGGTATGCCGTTGCCGCTCTCAGGGATTCCGACGCTGAGCGCTTGCGCCACTTCGGGGTAGAGGCGCGCGGCGAGCATGAGGGTGTAGGTGCTGATGGAGCTGTTGACGATGTACTTGTTATAGTCCCCAGCATCGTACCAGCCGCCGGGCGAGGATATTACGCTCCCCTCGGGGCGCGCCTCGGAGGCCGCGGACTTGTGGATTAGGACGCACGTGTCGGGATGACCAGCAGGGCGCGCCCACTTGCCGCCATGCGCCTCGTCGATGGCCATCGACGCACGGTTGTAGTAGAGGGCCCTGACGGCGGCGCGGAGGGCGTCGGCATAAGCGTCGTCGGCAATGGTGAACGGGTAGGATTCGAGACTGCCGTCCACGACAATCTTGTACTTGCCGGGCGTACGGACATCGGTGAAGACGATCTGGCGGACTGAGTCTCCGGCTTCGGGCCAGTATTGCGCATCGGCGACCTTGCCTTCGTAGACGACATTCGACTGCTCGTCGACCACCGCGAACGACTTGCCGGGGGCGGTGAGCAGCGCCATCTTCTCGGCCGCGGGCCTGTAGCCGCATTGGTCGACCTGAATAAGTTTCTCGGGCGTGTCGTGGGCGACGTGCTGGCACGAGGCGGCCAACAGGGCGACAGCCGCCAAAGAGAGAATTGGTTTGTTCATATTTGGGTTTTAAAAGTGATTGACTCACTTCGCGACAATTACCGTTTTCCGGAAGATTGTTGGAAATGAGAACTATACATATTCACAAATTTAACAAAATTGCGCATAAAATCACCTTCGTTGCCGTTTCTCAGCTCTGTTTGGCAAATTGGCATGGCGATAGCCCCGAACAACGCTTGAAAAACTTGCCAAAAGCCGATTGGTCCGAAAAGCCTAACCGCATGGCCACGTCCTGCACCGACACGCGATCTCGACCTCTGCAAACTCGCAAACCAGCGCTCCATCCTCGTCAAGAACATCGACCGCACTAAACGGCTCATAGACGACATCAACGCCAACTACGCCGCCGGCACCGCCCTAAAGAGCGACCTGACGCGCTACGAGCTTCAGCTCCAAAACATTAACCTCTGCCTCACGCAGGTAGAAAACGCTATTGACATAACGACCAGCTACCTCAACACGGCTCTCGGCCTGCCGTCCGACTCCCCCACCCGA
>JAFPDB010000108.1 GCA_017390085.1 Bacteroidales bacterium
GCAGCTGACCGACAGAGTAATACTTGCCGTGGCTGTAGCATATCGGCTTTGCCTTTTCGAGCTCGAGGGCGCCCGTCGCGGGGTCGAGGTATTTGTCGTCAACTCTCACGCCCGTTACTTCGGCGATGAACATATCGTGGGTGCCAAGTTCAAGGACCTTAGTCACTTTGCATTCGATGGAGACGGGGCTTTGCTCAATGCCGGGGGCTGCCACTGTCGACGAGGGGACGGGTGTCAGGCCCATGGCCTCCCACTTATTGACGTCGCGCCCGCTCTTGACTCCACACCAGTCCGTGGCCCGTACGAGCTCTTCGGTCGTCAGGTTGATGACGAACTCGCCTGTTCGGCTGATTATGGCGTGGGAGTGGCGTTCCTTACGGACGGAGATGCTGACCATCGGGGGGGCGGAGCATATCGTGCCGGCCCATGCCACGGTTATGATGTTGTAATTCTCGGGCGCGTCGCCGCAGCTCACCATCACCACTGGCAGCGGATAGAGCATATTTCCGGGTTTCCAAGAAAGATTGGCCATAGTTATTTCCCTTTATTTGATTTCCATGTGCTCCTCGGAGGTGACCTTCTCGCAATAGTGGCACTTCAGTTCGAGCGGCGCGCGGCCTACTACCGAGAAGCGAGGCGTTATGTCCTCGTGGTTCGTTATGCACTTGGGGTTGAAGCACCTCACGTAGCCCGTAATCTCGTCGGGGAGGGAGACTATGCGCTTCTCGACGACTTTATAGTCCTTGATGATATTGAGCTTGGCCTCCGGGGCCACGAGCGCGATCTTGTTGATGTCGTCATCCTCAAAGAAACGGTCCGCCACCTTGATTATGCTCTTGCGGCCTAGCTTCTTGCTTTCGAGGTTCGTACCGAAGGTTATGGCGTTGGGTATCTTTTCGAGGCCGAGGATCGATATTACCTTAAAGAGGTTTTGCGCTGGGATGTGGTCTATGACGGTGCCTTCCTTTATGGCACTGACTTTGAGTTCTTTATCGTTGTTTTCCATGGGTGATGCCTGAATGAGAAAGTGTTACTCCTTTGCCCCCAGAATTGCGGCTATGATGGCCATTCTGGTAAACATGCCGTTGCGGGCCTGCTCGAAGAAATAGGCCTTGGGGTTCTGGTCGACGTCGGTCGAGATCTCACCCACCCGCGGCAGCGGATGCAGGATTCGCATATTGTCTTTGCTTACTGACAACATATCGTTGTGGAGGACGTAGGTGTTCTTGACGCGCTCGTATTCGAGAAGGTCGGAGAAACGCTCCTTCTGGACGCGCGTCATGTAGAGTATGTCGGCAATGTGGAGGATGTCGGCCATGTCGTGATGCTCCTCGTACTTGATGCCCTTGTCGTCGAGGAAGTTTTTGTATTCCTGCGGCATACGCAGCTCGTCGGGCGCCACGAAGTAGAAAGTGGG
Organism: Bacteroidales bacterium; assembly: GCA_017390085.1. Taxonomy (GTDB): domain Bacteria; phylum Bacteroidota; class Bacteroidia; order Bacteroidales; family Marinilabiliaceae; genus W3P20-009. The sequence goes on from JAFPDB010000108.1 coordinate 1,418, forward strand.
GTTGAAATAGCTCATCGCCATGATGAGGGAGTGGACAGTCCGACCGTATTTGAGGTCGCCGACCATGGCTATGTTGAGGTTTTGGAGCGTGCCCTGCGTCTTCCGGATGGAGTACATGTCGAGAAGCGTCTGCGAGGGGTGTTGGTTAGCTCCGTCGCCAGCGTTGACGATGGGGACCGAGCTTTGCTCCGACGCGTAGCGCGCGGCTCCTTCGAGCGGGTGGCGCATGACGATGAGGTCTGCGTAGTTGCTGACCATTTTGATCGTGTCTTTCAGGGTCTCGCCTTTGGTCGTGGAGGTGGCGTTGACGTCGGAGAATCCGATGACTCTGGCTCCGAGCCTGTTCATGGCGGTCTCGAAGCTCAGCCGCGTGCGCGTCGAGGGTTCAAAGAAAAGGCTTGCTATGATTTTGCCGGTGAGTAGCGGCTGGTCGGGGTTGGCCTCAAAGTCCGCGGCGAGGTCCAGAATCCGCAGCATTTCATCTTTGCTAAAGTCGTTGATGGAGACAAGGCTCTTGTTCTTAATCATGCTGTTTTTAGTATTATGCCATCGGAAATACAAATATATGATTTAGCGGGGCAGCAGGGACGCGTCGGGCAGCAAAAAAGTTCAATTCGGGCGACGTGGCGATTTTTTCACTAAATTCGGTTTTATTATGACCAAGCGAAGAATATCCCCAAGCGTAGCCATCCTCGCCGCCTCGCTCTGGCTCATCGCCATGGAGACGACCAAGGCGCAGGTTGTGGCCGAAGGGGGCCTCGGCATGAGGCGCAACGTTCTCCCCTCGCCCGAGAGGCCGACTTTAGACACCAAACAATCCGCCACGCTTTTCGCAACGCGTATCGAAGCCCGGGGCGGCTTCGACACCGACGAGATGACCATACTCTCCGACGGGACGGTCACTTGGTCGGAGATGTTCGTAAGCCCCTCGTCGCACAGCATGAGCCTGTGCCTCAGCGGCATAGCTCTGCCGCAAGGCGGCGAACTGACGGTGAGCGACACTCTCGGGACGACCTCTCGCGCCGTATGGATTGCCGACGGGGCGACGGAGGCCATCACCCCGACGATTCTCTCCTCCGCCATAGTCATACGCTACGTCGGCCCCTCCACCACCCTACCCTCTTTCACCGTCACGGCGGCCAACTGCGGATTCCGCCCCATCGGGCGCGGACACGGGTCGGCACTCAATAAATCAGCCGGCGATTTCGGGTCGTCGGGCAGTTGCGAAATTCCTGCCATATGCGACGCAGCGGCCTCTGAGCTTCGTCGGGGAGTTTGCCGCCTGATTGTCAACGGCAAACAGTTTGGCACAGGCACTCTCGTCAACAACTCGGCGCAAGACCGCGCCCCTCTCGTCTTGACGTCGGCCCACGTCGTCGGCGGAACAGTATTGACCTCGTGCGAGGCGCTTTTCAACTATGAGGAGCCCGTCTGCCAAAACGGTTACTCAATATTCAACTACGGCACCGAGACCATAAACGGCGCGACGCTCGAAGCCTTCGACGCCGGGACCGACATGGCTGTCTTGCGGCTCAAAGAGTCGCCGTCAGTATACTCAGCGCCCTTCTGGGCAGGCTGGAGCAGGACCACCAATGTGGGCGCGGACGATATGCTGACGTGCGTCCACCACCCGTATGGCGACACGAAAAAGGTCTCGACAACCATCGGGGCGGCAAGCTACGCCTCGTATACCGGCGCCAAGAACGCCTTGGGCGAGACCATGACCTCGGCATCCCACTGGCTCGTGGACCGTTGGGAGACAGGGACCACGGAGGGCGGCTCGTCGGGCAGCGGTCTGGTAACGACTGACGGCCTCATCATCGGAGCCCTTACGGGCGGGACGGCCACGTGCCGCAACCCTACCTACGACTATTTCTGGATGATTGCGCAAGCGTGGGAGGCGCAATCGCACGGCTATAAGACCCTCGCGCAAGTCCTCGACCCAGAAAACCTTAACTTGCAGTCGCTCAGCGGCCTAAACTACGAGAAAGAGGGGAGGGGCATCGTCACGCTATCGAATTTCGACCCCACCGACGAAGATTTGTCGGAAGCTGACGCCATGTCCTGCAACTCGACATCCTACATTCAACCCGTCACCTCGCCCTCGACGCGGACATACTGGGCCATAGGCTTCAACGCCGCCAGCGCGGCCACGACTTCGAACACCGCGATGGTGGAGATTGGCGTCACGACGAGCCTCGCGGCCTTGCCCAACAAATGGGAGGCCGTGCGCCTGAAGCTCCTATCGACGTCGGGCAGCGTGACGGTGCCGCTCTCGACCCCGATGACCGCGGGTGCCGGGCAAAAAATCTACGTACACATCCGACCAAGCGGTTTCGGCAGCACCGACGAACTGACCCTCCTGACAACCGACGCCTCGGACGACATGATGTACATGGTGACGGGCGACAGCCAAACCGCCGTCGCCGGGAAGCGAATAGCCTTGAACACGATATGCACTCAAGACAACGACTCGGCCATCAAGATTGTCGTCAACCCCAACCTGAGCGTCAGCATGGCCGACGGCGTCGCCTCGCTCTCGGGCGCGGCAATGGACCTCGTGGCGGTCTACGACATCAGGGGCCGTAACGTCTGGAGCATGCACGCCCAAGGCCGCACGGAACTGGAGGTGGACATGTGCGGGATGCCGACGGGGCTCTACATAATCCGCACGCTCCTGTCTGACGGGAGTCAAGCACGCTTCAAAATACTAAACTACTAACGCCCAAAAAGATCGGCTTATGAAAAAGCATATTTTGCCATCGCTCGCCGTAGCCATAGCAGCCGTATTGGCCACTTGCGGCTGCGCCAACAATGAGGAGGTGAAAGACTATCGGGTCGAGATCGCCACACCCTTCGGCACGATGAAAGCCCGCCTGTATGACGACACGCCGTTGCACCGCGACAACTTCATGAATCTCGTCCGCTCGGGGGCATACGACTCTTTGCTCTTCCACCGCGTCATCCGCAGCTTCATGATTCAGGGCGGCGACCCCGACTCGCGCCACGCCCGCAAGAATGCCGAGCTTGGCAACAACAGCATCGGGCCCGACATCCCCGCCGAGATTGTCTACCCCGCGCACTTCCACAAGCGCGGCGCGCTCGCCGCAGCGCGCCAGTCCGACAGCGTAAACCCCGAACGCAAGAGCAGCGGCAGCCAATTCTACATTGTCCAAGGCCGCCAACACAGGGAACAGGAATTGAGCGAATGCGAGACCATCCACAACAACAAGATCCGCTCGCGGATATACAAAGAGATAATGAAATTCTATGCCGACTCGCTGCAAATGTTGCAAGACGCGGGCGATGCCGAGGCGTTGAGCGAGATGCAGTTCCGCATCGTGGAGAGAGTGGAACAGATTGGCATTGAGCGGGGCGAGATAGTGTCGATGCCGGAAAACGTGCGCGACGTATACCGCGAATTTGGCGGCACACCGCACCTCGACATGGAATATACGGTCTTTGGCGAGGTCTATGAGGGACTCGAAGTCATAGACTCTATAGCTTCGGTCGCCGTGACCCCCCCGCGCATGAGGCCTGGCATGGACATCTGGATGGTAATACGCGAGATAAAGAAATAAGAAGATGAGAACACTTGAAAAATGGCTGAAGGGCCTGGCCCTGATGGCCATTATGACGACGCTTTGCGCGCACGGGTTTGCGCAATCTGTGCGTTTTGAGATAGTTACGAACATGGGGACGATGCGCGGATTCCTCTACGACGCTACACCAGGCCACCGCGACGCCTTCGTCAAACTGGTCAAGCAGAAACACTTCGACGGGACCCTCTTCTACCGCGTCGTGAAAGACTTCGTCATACAAGGCGGGTCGTCGGACAGCCGCAACGCCCGACCCGGGCAGCACATCGGCTACGGCGACGAGGCCGTCAACATCGACTCGGAATTTACGCCCAAATGCTATCACAAATTCGGCGCCCTGTGTGCGCCTCGCCAGCCCGACAAAGTCAACGTCTTCAAGACCTCAGACGTTTCGCAGTTCTACATCGTGCGCGGGCGCGTCTATACCGACGAATTCCTGACTCAGTACGAGAAGAGCATCAACAACCCAATCCGCGCCGCCCTGAAGAAACAATACTACACGCCCTACAAGGCCGAGCTCGAGGCCCTCAAAGAATCAGACCCGCAGGCATATAAGGCCCGGATGCGCGAAATTCGCGACCAGATTGACATGGAGTACCGGGTCTCGAAATACAAGAAATTCACCGACGAGCAACGCGCCGACTACACGACAGTGGGCGGCGCACCCCAGCTCGACAACGAGTACACCGTCTTTGGCGAGATTACAGAGGGGCTTGACGTCATGGTCAAGATAAACAACATGAAGGTCGACGCCAACTCGCGCCCCCTTAAAGACGTCAAGATGACCGTCAGAATCATCTGACACACACATTTCCCTCCGCCCCCCAAAACGCTAATCGACAGGACAAAAAAAAACCACGTGAGGAAAAGAGCAGAATATCCGCGCCCCGTCGTCATAAAGGCCAACGACGACGACACCGTAAGGGTGGACAGGGTCGAGCCCCTGAACTGGTGGGTCGGCATGGCCGAGCCCATATTGACGCTGACGCTGCGCGGGCGCAACGTGGCCCTGACGCGCCCGCAAGTCAAGGCCAAAGGCGTAAGCATCGTCGGATGCCACTCCACCGACAGCGTCAACTACCTGTTCGTAGACGTGGCCATAGGGGCCGATGCCGAGGCGGGATTTTTCGACATCGTCCTGACGCGCAATGGCGACGTGGCGGCCACCCTGTCCTACGAGCTCAAGCAACGCAGGCAACCCGCCACGCCCCGCGGCCTCTCGGGCCATGACACAATCTACTTGGCCATGCCCGACCGTTTCGCGTACGCCGACACACCCGCACCCGACACCCCGACACGCGAGAAAACCGA
>JAFPDB010000109.1 GCA_017390085.1 Bacteroidales bacterium
ATTGCAGCAATCACGCTGTTTGCACCACTGATGGCACCGGTATTCTTACCCACCAGACCGCCAACCGTAGTACCGCTGACATTCACTGCACCTGCAACAAAATTGCCCTTAGCATCCGTCAAGGCAATTGACGAGGGTGGGGCGTTGCTGTGCCAAGCGATGTGGCATGGCGCGATATTCGATTTTAGCATCTGGGGCTACTTTGCCATCTTGACTTGCGTAGCTGTGGCTGCGCTCGCCCCATTCGTAAGAGTCGGCAAGATACTCAGGGTGACGAACGTCTTGGTTGGCGTCTTTGGCGCGATATTCGCATTCCTCCTGCCCGCCGAGGCGATAACGTATAAGGCGTGGGGGCATCACGTGGACGCCTCGTCGCTGATGATGGTGGCCGACCGTCCGAGCTTGATATTCGCATCGGCCGAGACGTGGTTCGAAGTGGTATACATAATTGTAGGCATAATCGTAGGCATAGTTTTTTACGGCTTGGCGGTAAGGTTGGGGCGATTGGCCATCCGCTTGTCGGGGTGTGAGAAGGAGAGCGAGGGGAGGGAGACCGCGTTCTCGAGAATCATGGCCGTCGTCCTCTCGCTCATCATAGGTGGGCTGATGATAATACCCATCCGAGGCGGCGTGGGCATAGACCCGTTGAACACCGGCAATGCCTATTTCTCGCAGAGCGTCTTTGCCAACCACGTGTGCGTGAACCCGATATGGAACTTCATGTACTCGACGAAGCGAGCCAAGCAGGCCGACATCTGGTACGCGTTCATGTCTGAAGAGGAGATGGAAGACCGTTTTGAGCGCCTTATGGAGAGCCAAGGCGCGTCGCCGCGCGTCCTGACGTGCGAGAGGCCTAACATCGTGGTCATATTGTTGGAGAGCTTCTCGGCTCACGGTATTGAGTATCTAGGAGGCGCTAACGCCACGCCATGTCTTGACTCTATTCGGCGCACGGGCATCAGCTTCAACAACTTCTTCGCCTCGGCCGACAGGTCGGGCAAGGGCCTCCTGGCCGTGATGAACGCCTATCCGAGCCTCCCGACGATACGAGTGATCCAATTCCCGCAAAAGACTCAGAACATACCCTCGCTGCCGCGAAAGTTGCGCGAGAACGGCTATCTGAGCCAAACATTCGTCTATGGCGGCGATATTAACTTCAATAATTTCAACTCGTTAGTCACGCAAGACGGTTTTGACCGCGTAATAACGCAAGACGACTTCTCGAGCGACCAGATGGGCGACAAATGGGGCGCGCACGACCAATATACTTTTGACCGCCTATTGGAGGCGATGGACAATCAGCCGCAGCCATTTTTCGACTTCTACTTCACGCTCAGCAGCCATGAGCCGTACACCGTGCCGATGAAGCGGAAAATGAACGACGACTACCTCAACTCGATGTGTTACACCGACTCGTGCCTCGGAGACTTTATGCGCAAGGCGCGGGAGAAGAGCTGGTGGGACAAGACCGTTTTCGTGATGGTGGCGGATCATGGCCACCCGGGGCCGGACAACGCCGGGGAGACCGACAGGCGGCGATTCAACATCCCTCTGGTAATTGCCGGCGGAGCTGTGGCAGTGCGCGACACGACCATCGGGACATACGGTGCGCAGACGGATATTTGCGCGACGTTGCTCGGGCAATTGGGGATAGACGCTAAAGAATTTGTCTTCAGCAAGAATCTGCTCGACCCCACGGCGCGGAGCTACGCCTTCTTCGACTTCAGCGACGGATTTGGCTACGCGACACCCGACAACTACCAAGTATACGACAACCAGATGAAAGACTTCATCAGGATTGACGACCGGACATCGAGGTCCGACACCATAAGCGGCAAAGCCTATCTCCAAAAAGTTGCATCTGATTTCCACGAAAGATGAAAAGGGAAGAACTTGAAATAATGGCCCCTGTGGGGTCGTACGAGTCGCTTATGGCGGCGATACAAGGTCATGCCGACTCCGTATATTTTGGCATAGAGAAGATGAATATGCGTTCGCGATCGAGCAACAACTTCACCTTTGAAGACTTGCGGACAATATCGTCAATTGCCAAAGAGCATGGGATGAAGACCTATCTCACCGTAAACACGGTCATCTACGACGGCGAGATGGACCAGATGAGGAAGATTATCGACTCGGCCAAGGAGAATGGCATAACGGCCATAATAGCCTCGGACATAGCGGCCATAACCTACGCGCGCTCGGTGGGCGTGGAGGTGCACATATCCACGCAATGCAACGTCAGCAACTATGAGGCGGTGCGATTCTTCAGCCAATATGCCGACGTCATTGTATTGGCGCGTGAGCTGAGCCTCGAGCAAGTGAAAGCCATAACGGAACGTATTGAGAGGGAGCGGCTGCGCGGCCCGCGCGGAGAACTGATACGGGTCGAGATGTTTGCGCATGGGGCGTTGTGTATGGCCGTGTCGGGTAAATGTTATTTGAGCCTTGACAACATGGCGGCTTCGGCCAATCGGGGCGAATGTCTTCAGGTTTGCAGGCGACGCTATACGGTCCGCGACACCGACTCCGACCTTGAGATCGAGGTGGACGGCAAATACATAATGTCGCCCAAGGACCTGAAGACCATAGGCTTCATGGACAAGATGATAGCCGCGGGCGTGAAGGTGTTCAAGATCGAGGGGCGCGCTCGTTCGGCCGACTACGTCAAGACCGTGTGCGAATGCTACTCCAAGGCGGCGGATGCGGTGGTCGGAGGGACGTTCGGCCCCGAGCTTGTCAGGGAGTGCGACGCCCGTCTTGCGGAAGTGTTCAACAGGGGCTTCTGGGGCGGCTACTACTTGGGCAAGACGATGGGCGAGTGGAACGACATAAACGGCAACAAGGCCACAAAGAAAAAGGTCTACATAGGCAAAGTGACCAACTACTTCAAAAAGATTGGAGTCATGGAGATGAAGCTCGAGACCGAAGGCGTCAGGGTAGGGGAGCATATCGTCGTGATGGGGCCATCGTCCGGCGTGGTGGAGCAAGACGTCGAGTCGATATGCGACAACGCCCGGCGCGACGTGAAAAGTGCGGAGAAAGGTCAACTTGTGGCCATACCGACGAGCGGAAGGGTGCGATTCAATGACAAAGTGTATAAAATTGTCGACTCCAGCCTTGTCGCGGACTAAGAAATTCATATATTTACGGAGCTCCGCAGCCGAATGACTGTTGGAAGAATTCAGACGTATAGATGAAAGAAACGAAAGAAAGGCCAACAATTCTTGTGGCAGAAGACATGGAGAGCAATTATCTCCTCGTCTCTTACATACTTAAGAAGGACTACAACCTGCTCTGGGCCCATGACGGCGAGGAGGCATTGGAGATATACCGGACTCACAAAATTGACATCATCCTGATGGATATGCGGATGCCGCGCCTTGGCGGTCTTGCCACGGCCGAGCAGATTAGGAAAACAGATCACGAAACCCCAATAATCGCCCTTACCGCCTTCGCTTTCGAGAGCGACCGCGAGCAGACCGAGAAAGCCGGGTGCGACGACTTCGTCTCGAAACCGATAAATGCGGACTTGCTTTTGAGCAAGATAAGAAAATACCTTCCTGCATAACATACAGAAACACAACTAACAATAGAGAAAGAAAATGGGTAAAGTATTGCAGATTGGGGCCGGCGGAGTCGGCACTGTCGTGGCTCACAAGATGGCTGGCCTACCAGACGTGTTTAGCGAGATAACGCTAGCCAGCCGCACCCAATCGAAGTGCGACGCCGTGGCCAAGGCGATAGGCGGCGACAGGATAAAGACCGCGCAAGTAGACGCCGACAACGTGAGTGAGCTCGTCCGGCTCATAGAGAGCGTCAAGCCCGACCTTGTCGTCAACGTCGCCCTGCCATATCAGGACCTCCCGATAATGGACGCTTGCCTTGCCAC
>JAFPDB010000110.1 GCA_017390085.1 Bacteroidales bacterium
GTCGGCAAGATGAAATACCGCTCATCCTACGGCCAAAACCTTCTACAGCACGCCCGTGAGACGGCCAACCTCTGCGCCGTCATGGCCTCAGAGCTTGGCCTCAACCCAAAGAAAGCCAAAAGGGCGGGACTCCTCCACGACATCGGCAAAGTAAGCGACGAGGAACCCGAGCTACCGCACGCAATCCTCGGCATGAAGCTCACCGAGAAGTACAAAGAAAAACCAGAAATCTGCAACGCCGTAGGCGCCCACCACGACGAAGTCGAGATGCAAACCATGCTCGCGCCAATCGTACAAGTCTGCGACGCCATCTCCGGCGCACGACCCGGCGCACGCCGCGAAATCATCGAGGCCTACATCAAACGACTCAACGACCTCGAGAACATGGCCATGTCCTACCCCGGCGTCATCAAAACATACGCCATACAAGCCGGCCGCGAACTCCGCGTCATCGTCGGAGCCGAAAAGGTCAGCGACAAACAAGCCGAGGAAATCTCGACCGACCTCGCCAAACGAATCCAAACAGAGATGACATACCCGGGCCAAGTCAAAATCACCGTCATCCGCGAAACCAGGGCCGTAAGCTACGCCAAGTAGAGCAATCAATTTCGATACACAACATAAATCGTTACGTCAATGGCACAGACTCCCGATTTCAAATACGCACCAATGTTCCAATTGGGCGAAGACAAAACACAATACAGACTCCTCACCAAAGAAGGAGTCTCCACAGGAACCTTCGAAGGCAAGACCATCCTCAAAGTCTCCAAAGAAGCCCTCACAACCCTCGCGCAACAAGCCTTCCACGACGTCGAATTCATGCTCCGTCGCGAACACAACCTACAAGTCGCGCAAATCCTGACCGACCCCGAAGCCTCCGAAAACGACAAATACGTCGCACTCCAATTCCTCCGCAACGCCGAGACTGCCGCCAAAGGCATCCTCCCATTCTGTCAAGACACCGGCACAGCCATCATACACGGCGAGAAAGGACAACGAGTCTGGACAGACTTTGAAGACGAGGAGGCCCTCAGCCGAGGCGTATTCAACACCTTCACCCAAGACAACCTCCGCTACTCCCAAAACGCGCCTCTCAACATGTACGACGAGGTCAACACACGTTGCAACCTCCCCTCGCAAATCGACATCGAGGCCGTCGAGGGCGACGAATACCGCTTCATCATGGTGGCCAAAGGTGGCGGCTCCGCCAACAAGACCTACTTCTACCCCATGACCAAGGCCACAATCCAAAACGAAGGCACCCTCCTCCCATTCCTCGTCGAGAAGATGAAAACCCTCGGAACGGCCGCCTGCCCACCATACCACATCGCCTTCGTCATCGGCGGAACAAGCGCCGAGAAAAACCTCCTCACCGTCAAACTCGCCTCCATTAAATACTACGACAACCTGCCCACCACCGGCGACGAGACCGGACGCGCATTCCGCGACACCGACCTCGAGGCCAAACTCCTCAAAGAAGCACACAAAATAGGACTCGGCGCGCAATTCGGAGGCAAACACCTCGCCCACGACATCCGCGTCATCCGCCTCCCGCGCCACGGCGCAAGCTGCCCCATCGGCATGGGAGTAAGCTGCTCCGCCGACCGCAACATCAAAGCCAAAATCAACAAGGACGGCATATGGCTCGAGCAAATGGACGCCAACCCGACCGAACTCATCCCCGAAGAACTCCGCAAGCCGGGCGAAGGCACCAAAGGCATCGACGCCGTACGCCAAGAACTCACCAAATACCCCGTCAGCACACGCGTCAACCTCAACGGCACCATCATCGTCGCCCGCGACATCGCCCACGCCAAACTCAAAGCCAGACTTGACGCCGGCGAAGACATGCCAGACTACTTCAAAAACCACCCGGTCCTCTACGCCGGACCCGCCAAGACACCAGCCGGATACCCCTGCGGCAGCATGGGCCCCACCACCGCCAACCGCATGGACCCCTACGTCGACGAGTTCCAAGCCAAAGGCGCAAGCCTCGTCATGATCGCCAAAGGCAACCGCGGACAAGAAGTCACCGACGCCTGCAAAAAGCATGGAGGCTTCTACCTCGGCACAATCGGCGGCGTCGCCGCAGTCCTCTCCCAAAGCTCAATCAAAAGCATCGAATGCGTCGAGTACCCCGAGCTCGGAATGGAAGCCATCTGGAAAATCCGAGTCGAAGACTTCCCCGCATTCATACTCGTCGACGACAAGGGCAACGACTTCTTCAAGCAACTTAAGCCCTGCACACTCTGCAAATAACTTTCGACAATCCTTGCTATATTTGTAAGCACATAGCGCAACCACACCGAAATCCTTAAAACTCAAATTTATACATAAATGAGCAAGAGTGCACTTCAGATTGAGCGCAGCAAATACGCTCCGAAGATGCCGGCATCCATCGTCGGCGCCACACGTCTGGCCGAAGGTAAGCCAACAACCTCCGTCGCCGATCAGGACGACATCAAGAAACTCTTCCCCAACACCTACGGCATGCCCATCGTCACCTTCGAGAAGGGCGACAAGGTTGCTCAGAGCGAACCCTTCAACGTAGGCGTTATCCTCTCCGGCGGACAAGCCCCCGGCGGACACAACGTCATCTCCGGCATCTTCGACGGCATCAAAGCCCTCAACAGCGCAAGCAAGCTCTACGGCTTCCTCGGAGGCCCTTCTGGCCTCGTCGACCACAAATATATCGAGCTCACCGCCGACATCATCGACGAATACCGCAACACCGGCGGCTTTGACATCATCGGCTCCGGGCGCACCAAACTCGAAGAGACCGAGCAATTCGACAAAGGCCTCGAAATCTGCAAGCAACTCGGCATCAAAGCCATCATCATCATCGGAGGCGACGACTCTAACACCAACGCCTGCGTCCTCGCAGAATACTACCTCGCCAAAAACACTGGCATTCAAGTCATCGGATGCCCCAAGACCATCGACGGCGACCTCAAAAACGAGATGATCGAGACCTCTTTCGGCTTCGACACCGCTACAAAAGTCTACTCCGAAGTCATCGGCAACATCGAGCGCGATGCCAACTCAGCTAAAAAATACTGGCACTTCATCAAGCTCATGGGCCGCTCCGCAAGCCACGTAACCCTCGAGTGCGCACTCCAGACCCAACCTAACATCACCCTCATCGGCGAAGAAGTTGAGGCAAAACAGCAAACACTCGACGAC
>JAFPDB010000111.1 GCA_017390085.1 Bacteroidales bacterium
GCTCCATGTAGTGGAAGGCGTCTTCGGCGAATGCCTCGTGGCGAGGGTCTTGACCGAAGTTGCGCTCCACGTTCTGGCGCGTCAGCTCGATAGCCCTCTCCGAGCTGTCCACGGAGTGGACGAGCCGCGCTCCTCCGCGGAGGGCGAAGAGCGAGAAGCCGCCCGTGTAGCAGAACATGTTGCAAACCCTCTTGCCGCGGGCGTATCGCTCCAGCAGGGCGCGGTTCTCGCGCTGGTCCACGAAGAAGCCGGTCTTCTGGCCTTTCTCCCAGTCGGGCGTGAAGATGATGCCGTTCTCCTTGGCCTCTTTCTTGTCGGCGTGTCCCCAGACGTAGCTGTTGACGGGGTTCAGGCCCGCCTTGAAGGGCAACGTGCCCTCGCTCTTGTTGTATATCGCCGTCAGGCCGTCGCCCATGGTCGCCTGGAGGGCTTGCTCGATAATGGTCCGGTCTTTCCACATCCCCACAGAGTGCATCTGCACGACGGCCGTAGTGTCGTAGACGTCGACGACGAGGCCTGGTAGGCTGTCGCCCTCGCCAAAGACGAGGCGGTAGGCCGTGGTGTCGGGGTTTCCGACCAGGCCGGCGTCCTTGCGAAGCTCGTAGGCTTGCGACAAGCGTTTGTTGTAGAATTCTTGGTCTATTGCCTCGTCTTTGTCGAACGTCAGGACGCGCACGGCTATCGAGCCTATCTGGTAGTGCCCGCGGGCCAGGAATTCGCCGTTGGCCGCCACCACGTCCACTATTTCGCCCTCTTCGGCAGGGTCCATGCGGGCTATGGCCCCGGAGAATACCCACGGGTGGAAGCGCTGGAGGCTTTGCTCTTTGCCGGGTTTGAGTCTTATCATTGTTGCTGTTGTTCTTTTTTATCTGTTTTTGTCTCTTCTCCGCGCCTTGCGGCAATCTGTTGGCGGGCGGCCTGCACGGCTGGGCTCTCTGTGACGCCCGAGCTCAGGGCGTTGTAGATTAGTAGCGATATCCACGAGTCGGTGGCCGCGTAGGTCATCTGGCCTTGGGTCAGTGTCTCGGCCTCCCAGTTCGTGAGCCGCTGACGCTTTGAGACCCTCACGCCCAGGACGTGGGCGGCCATTTTCTTTAGGCTCATGTCTTCCACGCCCCTCTTGGCGGCCATGGTTTGCAGGTCGACGAAGCCGCCGGGCGCGAAAGGCGTCAGGCGGCACAGCCCGCGCAGGTCGTCGCGTATGGCCAGCCCGGGCTTTACGATGTCGGTCCGCTCCAGAAATCGGGCCAGTTCCGCCGGCAGGCCTGTCTTGCATAGGCGGAAGAGCCACGTCTTGTTCTCCGACGAGAGCTGGAGCAAGGCCACTTTGTAGTTGCAGCCGCGCGTGAAGGCGGGGCGGGTCTCGGTGTCGAACCCCAATGTCGGGCAGCTGCTCATCTCTTCTATCGCCGCGGCTATGTCTTTGGCCCGCGTTATGACGGCGATTTCGCCGTCATATTGGCTCAGCGGCAGGAGGTCTATCTCTTCGTTCGATACTCTCATCGCCTTCTTTTGTTGTCCACCAGCCGCATTCCCGTCTGGTGTAGGAAGTAGGGTATTCCGTCTTCTTGGCTGGCCGTGGGTGGCGTGTCGAGTGGCTCGTCGTCGGTGTCGTCGTCCTCTCGCGCTGGGGTCTCGTCGGCCAGGTCGTCGCCGCTGTTGAGGGCGTGGTGTATGGCGCAAAGCGCGTTGGCGGCCTTCTGCCCCCAGTAGCCGCGGAATTTGTCGGCCACGAGGGCCATGGCGTCGTTCATCACGGCGTTGTCGCCGCAGCTGTATTGTTCGCAGAAGTTCCGTATGTCCTGATACACGTCTGCCATGTCTTCCGAGATGCTGGCGGCGACGGGGGTCTCGCTGTATTGGAAGTCGTCTTTGAAGGCGGTTATGTAGTCGTCGTGGCTCGTGAGGCGGTCGTGAATTCCGCGGCGGACGCTCTCGTAGGTCTCGTAGTCCACGATTTCGGGCAGGTCCTCTTCCGAGACGCTTTGCGCCTCGGGCAGCAGCGAGGCTTTCATGTAGAGCAGCGGCAGGAGGCGGCTCGCCACGCGCAGGTAGTCCTCTTTGGTGTATTGGGGTGCGTTTTCGGCAAAAACGCAATATTCTCTCGCCACGGTGGCGAATTCTATCGCGTTTTTCGAGAAGACGTTTTGGAAGTCTTGCTCTTGTTCGTTCTTTTCGTCGTTTATCATTGAGAGGGTGTTAGTCGTCCGAGGTTGGCGTCTTGTAGAAGTCGCTATTGCGCGCGGGCTTGGGCTTGTTCTTGTCCAGCCAGACGGCGTAGGCGGCTATGCCGGCGAGTGTGACGGCCGAGATTACCATTATCAGCGGGCTGTCGGGGTCCACGAGTTTGTTGACCAGCCACGCCAGCAGGCCGCCGAAGTTGCTCATCACGGCCAGGGGCATGGCCACGACCGCCGTCTCGCGGTCCAAGTGGCGGGTCATCAGCTCCACTATCGTCGGGAAGATGAGCGACATAGCGATCGTGGCCAGGACTACGAGCCACTTGCCGACGTTGCACGGCGCGAAGGCGCTCGCCAGCGTCAATGCCGACGCCGCGCAGCAGACCCACAGCAGCAGTTTGCGCGGGTTGTTCTTTTTCCGATACGCGTAGGGTATCACTATCAGCCGTACTATGCAGAAGAAGAGGAGGGTCAGCAGGATCATGTCCGTGGCGTGGCCCGATGCCTTATGCGGAGGCGTGTCGCCAGCTTCGCTCATCTCCGCCGCCGTGCTCAGGCCTACGATGTTGTGCCAGCAGAAGACTTGCGTCATGAGGTAGACGGCGAGCGCCGCCGCGCCAAACAGGTAGGTCTTGTCTTTCGACAGTTTCTTGGCTATGCCGACCAGCTTGTATTTCAGCGCGGGGTCCGGAGTCGAGTCGTTGGCCTCTTGCAGCGCCGAGATGAAGACCATCACGCACGCCACGGCGCCGACCCATATGAACGGGGTGGCGGCCGTCATGAGGTCGGCCCTTTGGGCGGCCTCGGCGAACAGGCTCTCGCTCAGGGTGCCCGAGCCCATTTCGGGTGTTATGGAGCGGGGGGAGAATATGAATGTCGTGGCGCATAGGCCCACGGCCCAGCCCGCCATCTCGAACGTCTTGCCGACAAGTATGCGGCCGTAGCTCTTCTGCCGCTCTCCATACGTCACCATCATGGTCATGGCGGCCGTGTCGATGAAGGCGAGGCCCGAGTATATGAACGTTATGCCGATAGCCAGAGGGCCTGCCGTCCCCACCTGGGCGGCCGGCAGGGTGCTGAGCGCGCCGCCCGAGAAAAGGCACATGCCCATAAGCAGGCACGCCCTGATGCCGAAGTAGCGCGCCAGGAGGGCGGCGGGCAGCGTCATGACCGTGAGTATGGCGTACAGGTTGGGGCGCAAGTCTACCGAGTGGAGGCTGTCGATGAAGAGGGCTTTGTCGAAATTCTGGGTCAGGGGGGCTGTGATTTGGCTCACGAACCCAAGCAGGGCGAAGCATCCCAGCGCGATGCCGAAGAGGATAAGCCCGCGGCTCCTTTTGCTCAGTTTTTTCATTTCTCTGCCATGTTTATCGCAATCCAAGCCATCACGGCGGGCGCCGTCCGGAGCGACTCCTCGTCTGGCTCAAAGTCGGGCGTATGGGCTCCCGATGCCGAGCCCACGCCGAAGCGGTAGAAGACCGACGGGTAGCGTTGGGTGTAATACCCGAAGTCCTCGGCCGTCATCCTGAGGGGCATGTCCTCCACGTTCTCCGCGCCAAGAATCTCCGCCGCCGAGGCTTTGGCCGCGGCCGTGAGGTAGGCGTCGTTGCAGACGCTCGGGTAGCCGTGGCGTATCTCCACTTCGGCCAGGGCGCCGTAGGTCTTTGCCACGCCTTCCGCCACTTGAGTTATGCGCTCGAGCGTCCGGGCGCGCCATTGCTCGTCCATGGCGCGCATCGTGCCGGCAATGTACACTGTGTTCGGGATTATGTTCGTGGCGCCTGCGGCTTCGAATTTGCCAAACGATAGCAGCAGAGGCACCGTGGCGGGCACTTCGCGCGCTATGACGTGTTGCATCGCCACGACTGTCTCGCACCCGATCAAGACGTTGTCCGTCAGCAGGTGCGGCATCCCGCCATGCCCGCCGCGGCCTTTTATGTGGATGTGTATCTCGTCGCCCGATGCCATGTACGTCCCGGCGCGGAAGCCCGCGCGGCCTACGGCCATCTCGGCCAGGACGTGCGCCCCGACGACGGCGTCGGGCACGTGGCCGAAGGCTTCGAGCGCGCCCTCTTTGAGCATCAGGCTCGCGCCGCCGGGCCAGCTCTCTTCGCCGGGTTGGAACTCC